>JAUMYD010000149.1:1629-4545 GCA_030528765.1 Bacillota bacterium | reverse complement strand
TCCTCCTCTTCCTTCAGCCGGGGCGCACTCAGCAGCTCCAGAAGCTCCCGCTCTTCCTGCGCATCCTGGTCGATCACATTCTGCTGCGGAAGGAGCTCTTCTTCCGGCCTGATCTCCAGCAGGGGGATCAAAATTTCCTCCGCCTGCTGTCCCCCCTGTCCGGGCTCCTGCCGCATGCTGACAGGCTCGATATTCTGGAAAAAAGCTTCCAGCTCCTGCTGTGCCGGGCTGACCCAGTCCCCGTTTTCCTTCTGCCGCAAAACAGGCTCTTTGCTGTTGATCAGCGCCAGCAGCTGCTCCTTCGTTTCGATCTGCAGCAAAACAGGAGAAATCTCTTGATCCATGCCACGGTCTTCTTGATGAGTGCCAAGGATAATTATCTCCCTCGGGAGCAGGAGCCCCTGCTCAATATTCTTCCTCTGCACGCGCAGATATTCCAGCCTGGAGAAAAGACGAATGAACTCATCTGTGTCCAGGATAGAATGCAGGTCTCTTTCCCCGCTTTTTTCTTCTAAATGCTTCCGCAGCTGCTCCTTACATAGATCGATCTTTTCATCGATTAGTGCAAGATGGCCCGGTTTGCCATCCACTATATCTTTCTCTATTTTTTTCATTGCAGCGCTTGCCTCATATTCAAAAAGCAGCTCCTGGGAAGCATTAAGAAGCTGCCGGGCCAGCTCCAGCCGATCCTTTCCCCTTTGGGTGAAGGGATCCAGACTTTTCTTTCCCAGGTAAGCCCGCACGCGCTGGGTAAGATTTTTCAGACCACCCCGTATTTCTGCCTGTCCCTTCCCGGGGTCCGAAGGAGCGCAGGCTTTAAGGGCATTATGCATCGCTTTGAATTCAGCCGTGTTCCAAAACGCTTCCTGCGCGGTCCTGTCCATTCTCTCAAGAAAGCTCTGCAGGCGCTCCCGGTAAAGATCTTCATAGCTTTTTCCTGTATTCCTCTCCGCACGGGCCAGCCTTTTTATATATTTGGTTCCGCTTACTATTTTGCTGGTTTTATATCTGTTTTCCTGGCGGAGTTCCACCATTCTGGGTAGGATGAGATCATCCTTTTGCATCGCTTCCTGAAAGAATCTGATGATAGGCTTGTATTTCCCATCTACGGAAGCTCTGTTTTCCCGCTCCAGATAAGCCTTCATGGCTGCATCCGTCTTTTCCCTGTAGCTTTTTTCTCTCTCAGTCAGGATAGGGTAGGAAGAATGCAGCAGATCGAGCCATTCAAAAAGGAGAACCAGCTCGTCGTTTTTATCTTGTTTCCTGATCTGCTTTACCGCCGCGGTCAGTTCTTTTTCGTACATCTCAAAGGCTTTCGAAAATAGCATAATAAAACCTCATTGGATATTCCATTCCATTTTTTCGCAAAAAATTCTGCTATACGCAGTGAACCTCTATATATAACAGGCCGTTTCTTCCTGAAAGGTTTCAATGGCGAAAGAGTTTTCTGCTGCTCTCTCAGAAAAAAGCTGCACCTGCATGTGCCGCCTATTTTCCCAGGCAGAAACGGCTGAAAATGGCGTCCAGCAGCCCCTCCCCGGCCTGACTGCCGCTGATCTGCCCCAGATGCCAGGCAGCCTCCTCCAGATCCACCCCGGCCAGATCCAGGGGCAGGCCGCTGCGGACCGTTGCCTCTGCAGCCAGCAGATTCTCCCGGGCCAGGCGCAGCTCCTGGCTGTGCCGCCCGTTGATCACCAGGGGGGAGGCCTGCTCCTGATCGGCGCTGAGGCTCAGCGTCTCCAGAATGGCGGCCCGCAGCTCCGGCAGGCCTTCACCGCTCCTTGCAGAAAGCGGGACCTGCCTTGCCCCCGGGGCCAGTTCCCTGCAGCGCTGGGCCAGCTCCTCCAGCCGATCCGGCGCAGCGGTATCGATCTTGTTCAGCAGCAGCAGGCGGGCCTGCCCCTCCGTTTGCCGCAGCAGCTCCGGCAGCTCCTCCCCGGGCGTTTCAGCATCCACCACCAGCAGCAAAAGCTGGGCCTGGGATATGGCAGTGCGGCTCCGGGCAATGCCGATCTGCTCTGCCTGATCCAGATCTGCCTGCTCCCGCAGGCCGGCGGTATCCGTCAGCAGCAGCGGCATCCCCCCCAGATCAATGCTTTCGCTGATCACATCCCGGGTGGTGCCTGCCTGCTCGGTGACGATGGCCCGATCCTGCGCCAGCAGCCGGTTCAGCAGGCTGGATTTGCCCGCATTCGCCGCTCCGGCCAATACCACCCGGATCCCCTCCCGGTAGAGCTGGCCCTGGGCAGCGTTCTCCAGCAGCCGCTCGATCTCGTTCAGCAGAAGGTCCAGATCTGCCAGCACCTGATCCTCCGGAGGGGCATCCGCATCCTCCGGGAAATCGGCCGCCACTGTCAGCCCTGCCCGCAGGCGGGTCAGGCCTTCCTCCAGCGCAGCCAAGGGCTGGCGCAGCGCACCCCGAAGCTGCGCCGTTGCCAGCTGGGCAGCGGTGGGCGTCTTCGCCTGGATCAGATCCAGCACGGCCTCTGCCTGGGAAAGATCCATGCGCCCGTTTAGAAAGGCCCGCAGGGTGAATTCCCCCGGCTCTGCCAGGCGCGCACCTGCCTCCAGCAGGGCCTCCAGCAGCAGGCGCAGCAGGCGCAGGCCCCCATGGCACTGCAGCTCCGCTACATCCTCACCTGTGTAGGAATGCGGCCCGGGCATCCATACCCCCAGGCAGCGATCCAGCACATTGCCCCGGGCATCCTGCACATCCCCCAAAATCAGACGGCGGGGCTGGGAAAGCGGGTCGCTCCCTCCGCGAAAGACCCGGCGCAGGATCTCCCCCGCTTCCGGCCCGCTGATCCGCAGAATGCCGATGCCCCCGTTCCCCAGTGGCGTGGCAATGGCCGCAATGGTATCCGCATAGTTCTGAACAGGCATGCTGTCCCCCTCCTGAATCAGTCTTTTCCTCAA
>JAUMYD010000149.1:0-1619 GCA_030528765.1 Bacillota bacterium | reverse complement strand
TTTAGTATTTGGGCGGCGGCGGGGAGCAAAAATGGAGCGTATCATAAAGATACGCTCCATTACCTGTTTTATGCATGCCGATAAAGGGTGATGCACTTTATCGGTTTCTGAGAGAGCAAAGCTATTACTGGGGCAGGGGGCTATAGAGCAGCACAGGCAGGGGGAGCCCTTCCTGGCAGAGCAGCAGGTGTTCCCGTTCTTCGGCGAGCTCTTCTTCAAGGTAGCAGCTGGGGAGCAGGAGCACATCCTGGCTCTGACCATCTGCGCTGAGCGTGGCCACCTGCCAGCCCTCTTCTGCTTCGGGCCAGAGGGTTTCATCGCTGCGGAGCTTGCTCAGGCTGCCCAGAACGGAGTAATAGCTGCCCTCTGCACTGGGGCTGAGCGCATCGAGCCCGACCCGGCTGCCGCCTTTTTCCGTCAGCAGCGCATCAGCCAGGGCCCTCTGCTGGGCCTCATAAGCCTGGAAGCCGGAGATTTCCAGGCGGGCGAGCTCATAGAGCCAGCCATGGTTCATGCTTCCGACGAAGCGCAGCTCCAGGCTGTAGCAAAGATCATCCTGCCGGCTCTGGCTTCTCCAGTTGAAGGGATATTCCCAGATCTTTTCCGGGCGGGAAAGCAGCAGGCCGGAGAAGATCTCCTGGGCCTGGTTATCCTGACCGTAAAGCTGCTGGCAGAGGGAGAGCAGCGGCTCAGAGAATTCTTCGATGGAATTCAGCGGCTCATTTCTATCCTCCTGAAAATCTGCCATAGCCAGCTCCAGGAAGCGGGCCTTGCCGGCTTCCCCGCTGGTGATGCTGAAATAAGCATTTTCCGGCATCATACGATAAAGGATGCCGCTTCTGCCATCTTCCTCAAAAACATCCATTTCCTCCCAGTTCAGGGAAAGGGAAGTGCTCAGCTCCTTCACCTCTGCGGATTGCAGGGGGAAATCATATTCCCGGGCAGGCTCTGCCGGGGAAGCGGGGCTTTCCTCCGGGCTTGCTTCCTCCTGCTGCTCTGCGGCAGGGGGCGTGTTTTCGATCGCATCTTCTGCTGCTCCGCAGCCCATGCTGAGCAGCATGCCGGCTGTGAGCAGGAGCAGAAAGAATTTTTTCATCATTATCCTCCTTCTTCCTTGCATAGTTTCAGTTTTTACAATAAAAGCAGCTTTCACTGTTTGCCAAAAAGCGGGGAAACAGGGAAGACAGCTGCATTCCTGCTATATAATACCATGCCGCCTGCCTGCTGGCAAGCGTTCCGGCGCATGAAGTTCCTGTGAAAACAGGGGTACAGGGCTGCTCTGCCCACTTTCTTGAAAAAATGGACTCAAAAACTTTAGCATCTGGGCTGCGGCTTCTGGTTTCTGTCATTGCGAGGCAGGCAAGCTGTGATTTTGCCTTGGCAAAAGCCAGCTTGGCAACGTGGCAATCCAGAGGACACCTCCGACAGAGGCAGGGAAAACGCTAAGATTGCCACGTCGTTCAGCTGTGTACTGCTGCGCAGTCCTGCAGCTGAACTTCCTCGCAATGACAATAAATTACGCAGCTGCCCAAAATTAAAAGTTTCTTGCTTCTTCTTTTCAAAGAAGAAGGGTTTTATTCTTTTTAAAACCCCAACTTTCTTGAAAGAAAGTTGGACAA
>JAUMYD010000148.1 GCA_030528765.1 Bacillota bacterium | reverse complement strand
AGCAGACCACGCTGAGCATGACGCCGCCGGCAAAGCTCAGCAGCAGGCTGACGGTGCGGTTGGAGTCCTTCTGGAGCAGTGCGCCCAGAAGACCGCCCAGACCGGTGCCCACAACGCCTGCAAGGGAGGTGACCAGGATCAGAGTTGCAACAGTACCCGTAAGGAACCCTCCTTTTTCTTTCTTTCGATGATCGTATCGCAAATGGTGGGGTTTATTGTCCGAAAGGAATCTTAGCACAGTTTGTGCCGTGTTACAACCTTAGATTTTGATCGGATCGGGGCGCGGCCCGGCGCGGCCTGCCGGAAATCGATCGGGCCCGATGGAAAAATCCCTTTCCAACCATGGGTCTGCGTGGTATCATAGAGGCAAACAGAGCAAAGGAGAAGGAGGAGACCATGCAGTATATCATCACCGCATACGATACCGCGGATGCCGACGCCCTGGACAGACGCATGAGGGTCCGCCCCCGCCACCTGGAGAACATGCAGAAGGTCATGGAGGAGAACCGGGTCCTCTGTGCCGGGGGCATCACCAATGAGGCGGGCGCCCCCGTGGGTTCATTTCTGCTCCTGGAGTTCCCCCCCAGGGAAGAGCTGGACAGATACCTGGAAACCGAGCCCTACCTGACGGACAAGGTGTGGGAGAAGATCCGCGTGGAGCCCTGCAGCGCAGTCATTCTCGACAACCGGATGGGCCTGTGAGGGAAGGCCGCAGCACTGAGAAAGCACCGGGAACAAAGGTCTGCCGGACAGGATACCGTTAAACAGACCGATCGCCTTGAAGCGAATGGAGAATTGCTATGAAATTGAAGAACATCCTCATCGTTGTTAAGGATATAGAAAAATCGAGAAAATTCTATAACGACTTATTTGATATAGAATTGGTGCTTGATAACGACGGCAATATGATTTTAACGGAAGGACTTGTCCTCCAGGACGAGAAAATATGGAAAAGGTTTTTGGATAGAGATATTGTTCCAAAGAGCAACGCCTGCGAATTGTATTTTGAGGAGCAGGATATCGAATTGTTTGTTGAAAAATTAGAAAGACTATATCCCGCGATTGAATATGTAAATCATCTTATGACACATAGCTGGGGGCAACGGGTAATCCGATTCTACGATTTGGATGGTAATTTGATCGAAGTAGGAACACCGATGTGATCAAAAGGTTTTAATTTATTAAATAGATCGATATGGTTTCGCTTTCCATGTTATGCTTTCATTTTTATGTGAAACCATTTGAAACCGTATCATTATTAACAGCATGCTTCAAAGAAAGGCACGGCAAAGTCGTGTCTTTCTTTTTTTGGTTTCGCTGCCGCCGGCGGCTCCACCCGATTTGATTTGAATCGTGGGCGGGTGAAATAAATTCCCCTGCGGCAATTCTTCACTTCGCTGCGAATTGGCGCGCCACCTGGCGCGCCAATTCAGAGACATCACCCGAAAGCCCTGATCTGCAGACGCGAAAAAAGATATCCATCCCTGGAAATGGATGATGGAGAGGAGCGGAGCTAAATACCCAAGCGCTTCGGGCAGGATTTCCGAGAATTTACTCGAGAAAACTGCTTTTTTGCCGAAGCCCGGCACCGTCTTCCGGCGGCCGCAGGGCTGCTCCGCCGGTTGCCCTTGACTTCTCCACGGAAAAAGGCTATAATAATTTGCTATGTTAGCTAAAGCTAACCATAAGGCAGCACTGCTCTCCTGGGTTTTTGGAGCAGGCTGCTGCCCTGCTGCAGGCCTGCTTGCGGATGCGGCACCTGCCATTTTCTCCCGGATGCGGAGGCAGCGAAAAGCACGGTGCCCTTTGCTTCCCCCGGGCGCAGCAAGGCCGCAGGGCAATGCAAGACTGCAAGGAAAATACCGCAAAAAGGAAGGATCCCCGATATGAAAAAAATACTTTCTATTCTGTGTCTGCTCAGCCTCTGTGCCATGCTGCTGCTGGGCTGCTCCCCTGCCGGGCAGGAGGGCGGAACAGAGGAGCCTGCCGGGAGCCTCCCCGCCGGGGAAAGCAGCTCTGCCCCTGGGCAAAGCCGGGAGGAAGCCCCCGCAGAGGGCATTGATGTGCGCATCGCCGCACTGAAGGGCCCCACTGCGATGGGCCTGGTCCACTTTATGGATCAGGCAGAAAGCGGTGCGCTGGAGGAGAATACTTACAGCTTTTCCGTTTCGGCCCTGGTGGATGAGGTCAATCCCAAGCTGGCAAAAGGGGAGCTGGATATTGCTGCCCTGCCGGCAAATGTTGCCTCTGTGCTCTATAACAATAACAACGCCGGCTTTCAGGTGCTGGCCATCAATACCCTGGGCGTGATCTACATCGTGGAAAGCGGGGAAAGCCTGCAAACGGTGGAGGATCTGCGTGGAAAGACCATTTACGCCACCGGCAAGGGCACCACGCCGGAATATGCACTCAACTACATCCTCAGCGGAAACGGCATCGATCCCGCTGCTGATCTGCACATCGAGTGGAAATCCGAGCCGACAGAGTGCCTCTCTGCGCTGATCTCCCAGGAAAATGCCATTGCCATGCTGCCGCAGCCCTTTGTCACCACTGCCCAGAGCAAAAGTGATAAGATCCGTGTGGCCCTTGATCTGACCCAGGAATGGGAAGCCCTGCAGGAAGGCAGTGATTCCCCCTCCGCGCTGCTCACCGGTGTGGTGCTCGCCCGCCGGGAATTCGTGGAGCAGAATCCGGAGGCGGTTTCCGCTTTTCTTGCCCACTACCGGGACTCGGTGGACTATGTGAACAGCAATCCTGAGGAAGGCGCCCGCCTGGTGGAAAAATACGGGATCGTCACTGCGGAGATCGCAGAAAAGGCTATACCTGCCTGCAATATCACCTTCATTGAGGGCGAGGAAATGAAGGAAAAGCTGTCCGGCTATCTGGCTGCCCTGCTGGAGCAGAACCCCCAGTCCATTGGCGGGGCTCTGCCGGGCGCGGATTTCTACTTCATCCGCTGATATGAAAAAGACGCTGAAGCTCCGGCTCTGGCCGGTGCTCTTCTGGCTGCTGCTCTGGCATGGGGCCAGCCTGCTGCTGAACCGGGATAGCCTGCTCATTCTGCTGCCCTCCCCGATCCTGGTGCTGCAGCATCTGGGGGAGCTGGCCCTTACGGCTGCTTTTTGGTCCTCCATCGCCTTTTCGCTGCTGCGGATCGCCGGGGGCTTTTTCCTCGCTGTGCTTCTGGGCATCCTGCTGGCCGCGCTTTCTGCCGGCTTCCGCTGGGTGCAGGAGCTGCTGGCTCCCCTTATGCTGAGCATGAAGACCATTCCTGTGGCCTCCTTCATCATTCTGGCACTGATCCTTTTTTCTTCCCGGAACCTGGCGGCGCTGATCTCGTTTCTGATGGTGCTGCCCATCATCTATACGAATGTGCTGGCCGGGATCCGGTCGGCAGACCGGCAGCTGCTGGAGATGGGCCGGCTGTTCCGGCTGCCCGCTCCGCGCATGATCCGCTATCTCTATATCCCGCAGGTCATGCCCTTTTTCCGCTCCGGCTGCGCCATCAGCCTGGGCCTGTGCTGGAAATCCGGCATCGCTGCCGAGGTCATCGGCGTTTCCGGGGGCTCCATCGGTGAGCAGCTGCAGCAGGCAAAGCTCTATGTGGATACTCCTGATCTTTTCGCCTGGACGCTGGTGATCGTTCTGCTCAGCCTGGCCTTTGAAAAGCTGGTGCTTTTCCTGCTGGCGAAGGCCGCCGGACAGCTGGAAAAGATCTGAGCCGGGACGTGCTGAGAAGAAAAGCGCAGAAAAGAAAAGCTGGAAGAAGCGCGGAAAGAGAGGGAAGCTATGGAAGTGAGAGAAGGCCGGGAAGGCAGAGAGGAGATCCGGATCTCCGGCATCTGCAAATCCTTTGAGGGGAAGCAGGTGCTCCGGGATTTCTCTGCCCGGCTCCCGCTGGGAAAGGTCTCCTGCCTTATGGCGGCCTCCGGTGCGGGGAAAACGACTCTGCTGCGGATCCTGATGGGGCTGGAGCAGGCGGATCAGGGGCAGCTCCATGGCCTGGAGGGCCTGAAGAAGAGTGCGGTCTTTCAGGAGGATCGCCTCTGTGAGTATCTTTCCCCGGTGGGGAATATCCGTCTGGTCTCACCGAAGCTGCGGAAGGAAGATGTGCTTTCTGCCATGGAGGCAGTGGGCCTGCGGGATTGCGCTGCACAGCCCTGCAGCGAGCTTTCCGGCGGGATGCGCCGCCGCGTAGCCCTGCTCCGTGCCCTGCTGGCAGAGTATGACATCCTGTTCCTGGATGAGCCCTTCAAGGGCCTGGATGCGGAGACAAAGACACTGGTGATCCGGGATACCCGGGAACGCTGCGAAGGCCGCACTGTGCTGCTGGTGAGCCATGAGCCGAAGGAGGCGGAGGAGATGGGGGCCGTGCAGCTGATCCGTCTTTAGGGCAGGGCTTTTCTCTGCCCGGCTGCAGGCTGTGCAGAGAAGAGAGCTGCTGTGCCCAAAAAAAGTATTTATTTTTTTTAATTGACAAAGGTGGGTGGCGGTGCTATTCTTTATCCATTCGTTTCACCTGCACAATTTCATAGAGCATAAAGGCT
>JAUMYD010000147.1 GCA_030528765.1 Bacillota bacterium | reverse complement strand
GCGAGCTGCAGCTTGGCTTCGGTATCCGCGATCCTCTTCGCCAAATTGCCATCAGAGGTCATTTTTTATACATACACGCATATTCTTCCGGCATCGCGTTTAAGATGTCTTTGGTGTTGCGGAATACCTCAAACAGCAAGGGCTTTATTTCTTCCTCGTAAATCGGGAAAGAAGCACAGGAATTCTTACTGTTATTGATTTTGCCGGAGAAAACCCGTTTGGAGTTCTTGTTGGCGTATTTATCCTTGGATTCGCATTGATAATACGGCACACCGCAATGCGTGCAGAACAGTTTTCCGGTAAGCAGATTGGCATGATTGCATACGCCCTGCCGATTTTTCACATCCTCGCTTCTGCGGCGCAAAACTACATTGGCGGCTTCCCACGATTCCTCTGATATGATGGTGGAAACTATTTTTTCCGGTTTCATCCTTGAACACGATCCATTCCTCCGGCGGGAGGAATTTTTGCTTTTTGGTGAACATATCGATCACTTTGACCTTATTGCCCATGTAATGTTCCTTGTGTTTATGATTGGCTATCATATTTGCCATAGTGGAGTGAGCAATTTTTTTGCCGTTGAGATTGCGCTGACACATGTCCCAAAAGATGGTTTCGATTTGCTTCATAGAGCATTCGTCGGAAGCATAGCCTTGTTATTCTCTTGCTTTTTGTACTATGTCAACGTCGGGAGGGCAACCCCGCGAACCCCTTTTCCGCAAAAACAAAAAATTTTTAAACACCTGCTAAATCGCTATTGACAATACGTGTTATCCGTGTTATCATACAAGCAAGAGGAGGGGCGCAGATGAAACGTTCTGAAATAGAAAAGCTACTAAAGAAACACGGTTTCAGAATCAAAAGAGAAGGAAAGGAACACACGATCTGGTGGAATACTGAAACCAAAAAAGAAGTACAAGTTCCACGAAGCAAAAAGGAACTCAAAACAGGAACTGCTGCCAAAATCCTTAAAGATGCAGGAGTTAAACTATAAGGAGGTTCACATGAAACACGCATATCCGGCAATTTTTCAAGGAGAAGAAGATGGTTATACCGTCTTCTTCCCCGATCTCCCCGGCTGCATAACAGAAGGAGACTCAATCGAAGAGGCCATTGAAATGGCCAAGGATGCGCTTTGTCTATCACTTTACGACAAAGAAGTAAGCAGGGCGCCATTGCCTGTTGCCTCAAATCCTTGCACACTTGAGCTTGACAACAACTGCTTTGTTTCTATGATCTTGGTTGACACTGAAGATTACAGAAAATACTACAACAGAAAAAGCGTAAAGAAAACACTGACCATCCCGGCGTGGCTCAACGATTTGGCAGAGAAAGAAAACGCACCCCTCTCTCGCATTTTGCAAGACGGGCTAAAAGAATATCTCAACCTTACTCCGTAGCCAACGCCCCTCGCTCACCAAAAAAGTATATAAAAAGGGCAGCTCGCACAGCCTGAGAAACTAGACGAGCCACCCTATATGACACAGCCCCAAACAGAGGCCGCAACCACATTATAGCAGCCTCCCCGGGGGAAATCAAGGAGGTATGCTATAATGTATTTCGACGCGATCAACTCCCTTAACGATAATGAATAAAAATAGTCGTTTACCCTGAGAAATTTTTTCTATCACTTTGGTACAAAGAATAAGATAGGATGGGGAAGCATATCATGAAGGCCTTCCTTAATAATTACGGATTCGCCTTATGCATGCTTGCTGGAATAAGCAGTGGTTGTGTGGTAGGCGCACTTTGGCCGGAAGCAGCCACCATGCTGAAGCCTTTAGGCAGCATTTTTTCCAATCTGATGTTCTGCATGGTGGTGCCCATGGTTTTCTGTTCCATTGCCTCCTCCTTTGCCAATATGCTCAGTGTTAAGTGGGCGGGCAAGATCATGGGTGTTTCCTTGCTTGCTTTTTTCTCTGCTGCAGGCATCGCTTGCCATCATCGTTGCAGTGCTTTCTTCCGCTGCCATGTCTGCTATTCCCGGTGATGGCGGAAGGGGAGAGCTGGTGCTGTGTGCCATCTTCTTCCCGGAGCAGATGGCTGTTGCTTACCCCCTGGCGCTGTCATTGGGCAATTTTATTGATACGTTTGTCACTATGGTCAAAGCTGCCAGTGACTATGTGGCCAGTTTTATCGTGTCGCGTTATACGGAAAACAAGGATTTGCTTCAGAGACAGCTGGCCCAAAACAAGCAGGAGGGGAGTGGCACAGAACGGGGCAAAGACGTATAAGCACTGCGCCTGCGCGTAATCGCGCGCATTCCCATGAAACAGAGGAAAGAGGTGGTGTGCGGTGACTGTATTTCACACGTTTTCTCGCATTTGCGCCTCTTTTTGCTGCACTCTGTTTTGCAACTCATATTATAATTTGTACACGGTAAAGGATGAAGATACCAAGGTATTCGATCAAACAGCAGACAGGAGGAAAGGACTATGTCAATGATAGGAGCTGTTATCGTACCGCACCCACCTTTGATCATCCCCGAGATTGGTTGTGGGCAGGAACGGGGCATTCAACAAAGCATAGATGCTTACCGTACGGCAGTGAATCTGGTGGCGGCCTGGAAGCCGGAGGTGCTGATCCTGGCCTCCCCCCATACGATCATGTATGCCGATTACTTTCACATCTCTCCCGGAAGCAGGGCAAACGGAGATATGTCTGCCTTTCGTGCGCCGCAGGTGCATCTGGAAGTGAAATATGACGAGGCACTGCGTACGGAGATCATCCATCGGGCTGAGGCGAAAGGAATTGAAGCCGGGACGCTGGGAGAGAAGGATGCGTCGCTGGATCACGGCGCATTCATCCCCCTGTGGTTTTTGCGGCAGGCGGGGCTGGATTGCCCCATTATCCGCATGGGCCTGTCCGGCTTTTCTCCATTGGAGCACTACCGTTTGGGGCAATGCATCGCCGAAGCGGTGGATGCCCTGGGCAAACGGGCGGTTTTTATCGCAAGCGGCGACCTCAGTCATAAACTGAAAGACGACGGCCCTTACGGTTTTGCTGCTGAGGGCCCCCAGTTTGATAAAATGGTCACTGCCATTATGTCCGGCGGTGATTTCCTGGATCTTCTCAGCATAGATCTTGCCCTTTGTGACAGTGCGGCAGAATGCGGCCTTCGCGCTTTCCAGATGATGGCCGGTGCACTGGACGGCCTTGCCGTGGAGCCCAGATTGCTCAGCTACGAAGGCCCCTTTGGTGTAGGCTATGCTGTGGCCAGCTTCACTGTCTCCGGGAAAGATGAGACTCGCTGCTATGCTCAGCAGTACGAGCGGGTGGAGCGGGAACGGCTGGCATTGAGAAAGGCTGCTGAGGATCCTTGGGTGCGGCTTGCCAGGCTATCTTTGGAGACGTACATCCGCAGCGGGAAGCAGCTGCGGGACTTGCCGGATGGACTTCCCTGCGAGCTCACTGGGAAAGTGGCCGGGGTCTTTGTCTCCCTGCACCTTCATGGACAGCTTCGGGGTTGCATCGGTACCATCTCTCCGTTGACAGCCTCGGTGGCAGAGGAGATCGTACGCAATGCCGTTTCTGCCGGGACAGATGATCCTCGCTTTAGCCCTATCAGCCTGGCAGAGTTGGAGCTGCTGGAATATAAGGTGGATGTTCTGGGTGCAGCAGAGCCTGTTTCTTCTCCGGGGGAGCTGGATGCGAAGCGCTATGGTGTTATCGTCACCTGTGGTCGGCGGCGGGGTCTGCTGCTGCCGGATCTGGAGGGCGTGGACACTGTGGAGGAGCAGATCGCCATCGCCTGCCGAAAGGCGGGTATCGCAGCCCATGAATCGTATACGCTGGAGCGATTCGAGGTGGTACGTCATGTCTGAGCTGCGCTGTGAATTATGCTTTCACCACTGTTCTCTTGGGAACGGGCAAACCGGCTTGTGTCGGGCCAGAGGGAATGTGGATGGGGAGATACGCAGTCTCAATTACGGCAGGATAAGTGCATTGGCCCTGGATCCCATCGAGAAAAAGCCGCTGCGTCGCTTTTACCCCGGCAGTCTGATCCTGTCAGTGGGCAGTTTCGGCTGCAACCTGTGCTGCCCATTTTGCCAGAATCACGAGATATCTATGGCAGGAGTACAGCTGCAGACCATGGATGTGCATCCGGAGCAGCTGGTGGAGAAAGCAGCGGAGCTGAGGGCATTGGGCAATATCGGCTTGGCCTACACCTACAATGAGCCGCTTGTTGGCTATGAGTTCGTCCGGGACTGTGCCCGGATGCTGCATTTCCGGGGCATGGTCAATGTGTTGGTCAGCAATGGCACGATTGAGGAAGGACCCTGGCGGGAACTTCTGCCTCTGATCGATGCGGCCAATATCGACCTGAAGGGCTTCCGGCCTGAATGGTATCGCCGTCTGGGTGGGGATCTGGATACAGTGAAGCGCTCCATCATGCTGGCAGCAGAGGCCGGCTGCCACCTGGAGGTCAGCACATTGCTCATCCCGGGGGAGAACGACAGCGTGGAGGAGATCCGCAAGCTGTGCCATTGGCTGGCAGAGCTCAGCCCGAATATTCCACTGCACTTGAGCCGATTTTTCCCACGCTATACAGTGAAGGATAAGGCTCCCACGCCGCCGGAAACAGTC
>JAUMYD010000146.1 GCA_030528765.1 Bacillota bacterium | reverse complement strand
GGTGATTGCCAGCTTTGATCATCAGCTGCGTCCGGAATCCGCAGAGGAGCTGGAGTTTGTCTCCGGAATGGCTGCTGAATGGGGCCTTCCTTTTCATGGAGGCGGGGGGGATATTGCCCGCCTGGCGAAGGGAAAGAACCTGGAAGATGTGGCCAGGCGAGAGCGTTATGCCTTTTTGCGGCGGGTTGCTGCCAGCTACGGAAATGCAGTGATTGCCACTGGGCATCATCAGGATGATCAGGCAGAGACTCTTCTGCAGCACCTGCTTCGCGGCTGTGGAACGGCCGGGCTTTCTGCCATCTCCCCCAAAGAGGGTGCGATCATCCGCCCCCTGCTTTGCCTGAACCGGCAGGAGATCGAAAACTATGCCCAGCGGAATCATTTGGAATTCCGGCAGGATCAAAGCAATTTTTCCGGCGCGTATCAGCGAAACCGACTTCGCTGGAATCTACTTCCTCAGCTGGCGGAGTATAACCCCCAGGTCGTTTCCGCTTTGAATATAACGGCAGATATCTGCAGGGAGGAAGACGCGCTTCTGGATGACCTGGCCGGGAACGCACTGGCAGAAAGCCTGGATAACGAGGGGCGGCTACCAATGCAGGCTCTTTCGGAGATGCCCCTTGCTCTCTCCCGTCGTCTAGTTCGTAAGCTGTTTTGCTTGCGGGTAGGGGAAAGGCATGAGCTTAGTTTTTTGCAGGTGGAGCGGATACTATCACTCCGGGAAGGACAGGTTTTTTCTCTGCCCGGTGGGAAGCTGGCCATCTGCCGGGATTCCTGCCTGGATATCGTTTCGGAGATCCCGGCTTTGCCTACCTTTACGGAGGAGATCAGGCTTTCCCTCGGGGAAAACTGGCAGCCACTGGCAGATTGGGGCTGGGAATATTTGTGTCAGCCTGTGAAGGCATACAGTCTTCCCGTTTTTTCCGCTTTATCAGCAGCCTCTTCTTTTGTTTGCCTGTTTCCTGCGACAGATATAGTCGGCCTGCACTGGCGCACGCGCAGGGAAGGTGATTTTCTGCCTTCCTGTGGCACCCGGGGAAAGCGCAAATTAAAAGAGCTTTTTATCGATAAGCGAATTTTTCCTTCTCAGCGCAGGAGCTGGCCCCTGCTCGTTGATGCAAAGCAGATCCGCTGGGTTCCCGGGCTCTGGAAGGAGAAGGCTGCCCTTTGTCCCGAAAAAATGATATCGGACGATATGATATTGATAAAAGTGCGGCAAGGTGATAATATAAAAGGATAGGATTGCTTCCCCTTTTTTCAAGGGCTGAGCCTACAGTTTTGTAAGAGAAAATTTTTATGGTGAAAAGGAAAATTGCTGTGAAAGGAGCATGGTTTTGAATAAATTATTGAAGAATTCCACGATTTTTATTCTACTGATTTTAATCGTGCTGACTGTTTATAGTCTGCAAACTCCTTCTTCTGCTTTGGTAGAGCTGAATTATTCTGAGTTCCTGTCCCGGGTGGAAGCCGGGGAGATCATGGAAGTCAGCATTGCTGCGGAGAATGAGGCAGGCCGCTATACGATCAGCGGCCTGCTGCAGGATGGCAGCCGTTTTGAGACGATAGCTTTCCCTGATCCTTCCATCAGCAGCTTTCTGCTGGAAAACGAGGTGGTTATCAATTATGATGCGGTAACGGCCTCCTGGCTCTCCTCTCTTTTGCTCAGCCTTCTTCCCATGTTGCTGATCGTGGGGATATTTATGTTCATCATGCATCAGAGCCAGGGTGGTGGCGGTAAGGTCATGCAGTTTGGCAAAAGCCGTGCAAAGCTGCAGACGGACAGCCGGAAAAAAGTCACCTTTGCGGATGTTGCTGGTATTGATGAGGTAAAGGAAGAGCTGGAAGAGGTTGTCAGCTTTCTGAAGGATCCTCGCAAATACAATGCCCTTGGCGCACGGATCCCAAAGGGGGTTTTGCTCTATGGACCTCCCGGTTGCGGCAAAACTCTGCTGGCCCGTGCTGTAGCCGGGGAGGCCGGGGTGCCCTTTTTCTCTATTTCCGGTTCGGATTTTGTGGAGATGTTCGTGGGCGTGGGCGCAAGCCGTGTCCGTGACCTCTTTGACCAGGCTAAAAAGCATAATCCCTGCATTATTTTCATCGATGAGATCGATGCGGTGGGGCGGCAGCGCGGAGCTGGTTTGGGCGGTGGCCATGATGAAAGAGAACAAACCCTGAATCAGCTTTTGGTGGAAATGGATGGTTTTTCCAATAACGAAGGGATCATTGTTATTGCTGCTACGAACAGGCCGGATATTCTGGATCCTGCATTGTTGCGCCCGGGGCGATTTGACCGGGAGATTACTGTGGATGCGCCGGATGTGGTGGGCCGTAAGCAAATTCTTGAGGTTCACGTTAAGAACAAGCCCATAGCCGAAGGTGTGGATCTGGGGCTGGTTGCCCGCCGTACCCCGGGCTTCACCGGTGCGGATCTGGCCAATGTTTTGAACGAAGCTGCTTTGCTGGCCGCCAGAAGAGATAAAGCAAAGATCGAGCTGAGTGATTTGGAGCAGGCTGTGGAACGTGTGATTGCCGGGCCTGAGAAAAAATCCAAGGTCATCAGCGAGAAGGAGAAACGACTGGTGGCTTATCATGAGGCGGGGCATGCGGTTGTTTCTTACTTTCTGCCTTATTCCGATCCGCTGCATAAGATCAGTATTATTCCCCGGGGCCGGGCAGGTGGCTATACGCTTCTGCTGCCGAAGGAGGATCGGAATTATAACACAAAATCACAGATGCTGGATTCCCTGGTACTGCTTCTGGGTGGGCGGATGGCAGAAAAACTGGTGCTGAAGGATATCTCCACCGGCGCACAGAATGACCTTGAACGTGCGACTTCCACTGTCCGGGAAATGATCACCCGCTACGGCATGAGTGACGAGCTGGGCCCACTTACCTTCGGAAAACGGCAGGATACGGTTTTTCTGGGCCGGGATATTTCTCAGGAACGCAATTACAGTGAAGCGATCGCCTACGCGATTGACAAGGAAGCCCGGGCGATTATGGATTCTGCTTACCATCGGGCGGAGCAGATCCTTTCCAGCCATATGAAGGAATTGCAGCAGCTGGCGCAGATGCTTATGGAAAAAGAAACCGTGGAGGCTGCAGAGTTCTATCGTCTGATGCAGGCTTATGAAGCGGCATCTCCGGATATGGCAGAAGCAGCCAGACAGGCTTTGTCCGTGCCTGTGCAGCAGGGAGCAAGTTCCGGCAGCAGTGAAATACCGGCTCCTTCCTCTGGAAGCTCTTTAGAAGAAAAACGGTCGATAAATATTTCTTATGGTGGGGAAAGCAGGAAAAGTTAAGAATCCGTGCAGGCAAGTTCTGCTTTAACAGATCTTGCCTTGCGTCCCGCCTGCGTAATGATCTGGAGGGATACTATGGAAAAAAGGTTTTATCAGGAATATGCCTTGAAGGATGGCCGCAGTCTGATCATTCGCTCTGCGGATGGTGAGGATTATCAGGGCTATTCCGAGCTTTTGCATCGCTGCGGCAGAGAGACGGATAACTTGAGCTTTGGTGCTGATGATTGTCCGTATTCGGAAAAATACTGCCGCGCTTACCTGAATTCCCTGGCAGAAAAGCCGAATTCCTTCTGCTTGCTGGCCTTTGTGGAGGGGGAACTGGTAGGGGAGGTCAGCCTCAGTGCCCAGCTGCGTCGTTGCTCACACACGGCAGAGCTGGGGATCTGTATTTTGCAGAAATACTGCGGCATTGGAATTGGCCGCATTTTAATGGAAGAGGCTATGGAGATTGCCCGCAGTGGCGGAACGCTGCGTTCGATCTTTCTGTCTGTGGATTCTTTTAATGAAGTGGGGATCCACCTCTATACCCGCTGTGGCTTTAAGGAATATGGTCGCTACCGGGATTATGTTTCTGTAAATGGGAATTTTCATGATGTTTTGTTCATGAATTATTATTTTTAAAAATACCTATGTTTGATATTCATGCCTATCTGCGAGGTTTTTCTTCCTCTTCCCCCGTCCTGCTGATGGGGATCCTGAATTTAACGCCGGACAGCTTCCATGATGGGGGTGCTTATGTTCAGCGGGATGCTGCCCTGTCCCGGCTGCGGTTTCTACAGGCGGCAGGCGCGCAGATCCTGGATCTGGGTGCGATGTCCAGCCGCCCAGGGCATTCCCCTGTTTCTGCCGAAGAGGAGATATCGCGCCTTTCTCTCCTTCTTTCCCGGCCTGTGGAGCAAGCCCCTCTTCTTTCCGTGGATACGGACAAGCCGGAGGTTGCGGCCTATGCTCTGGAGCATGGAGTCGGGCTCATAAACGATTGCAGCGGACTTCTTCAGCGGGAACTCTACATTCTTGCCGCTCGTTGGCAGGTTCCGCTGGTGGTCATGCACCGGATGGGGCAGGAAGGGCAGCATGGGGATATTTGTCGGGAGGTTTTGGACTTCTTTCGGGAGAGTCTTTCTTTCGGAAAAAGTTTGGGACTTTCCGAGCAGCAATTCATCTTTGATCCAGGGCTGGGCTTTAATAAAAACTATGAAGAGAATCTTGAACTGATGAAAGCTCTGCCTGCTTTCTGTGGGCTGGGGCGCCCGATTTTGCTGGGATTCTCACATAAGCGTTTCATTTCCCATATTAGCGGAGAGGAAGCTTCCCACGCGCCCGGAGGAAACCTGG
>JAUMYD010000017.1:15475-18462 GCA_030528765.1 Bacillota bacterium | reverse complement strand
GGGCTCCCGCCCCCGCTCCGGGTTCGTCGTCGGCCTGGGCTCCGGCGCCCGCAGCCGCACCCGCGACGGGTTCATCGTTACTCGGGGCGCAGTCTCCTCCTGCCAGCCCTTCAGCAGGCAGAGCGCTTCTGCCAGCAGAACAGCGGAGCGCTCTGCCTCCTCCTGCAGGTTCTCGCTGCTGCCGATCTCCACCAGAATGGCCTGGGGAGAAATATGCTGGTTATAGCGGCCGGAATAAAGCCTGGGCTCCCGGGTGATACCCGGGAGCAGTTCGTTCAGCAGCGCATCCAGCTCCAGCGCAAAGCTGTAGTTCTGCTGCCAAAGGGGGTGCTCCAGCTTTTCGTTGCTGCCCACCACGAACATCATCCGGGCATAATCCCCCTCCGCAGTCTCCAGCCGGGTGCTCAGCCCGGGGATGGGGCTATCCCGGTGGACATCCACAAAAACCTCCAGGCTGGGGTTTTCCTCCAATATCCTGCTGATGGAGGCCAGGGAAGAGGAATAGGCCTCATCATAGGAGGGGCTGTCGTGCAGGCTCTCGTCAAAGATCACCGGCACCCCTCTTTCCTCCAGCGCGAAGGCCAGGGCAGCCGCAGCCTGCATCACCCCGCCGGCCTGCCCGTTTACCCTGCTCTGCCCCAGGTATTCCTCCCCGGCATGGCTGCAATAAATGCAGACCAGTGCCTCTTCCGCTTCCTCTTCCGCTCCGCTCTCTGCCTCCGCAGCAGGCAGCAGCAGCAGGCTTTCCGTCTGCGCAGTGCGAGGCTCCCCGCCGGCTTCCTCCTGCGCCCGGCTCAGAAGCTCCTGCCGATACAGGGCCTTGCTGGCAGCAAAGCTGCTCAGCAGGCCGCTGGGCGAGCAGAAAAAGCCTGCCAGCATCCCCAGCAGAAAGCAGGCCGGGAGCCAAAGCAGGCAGAGCAGGGGGATCCGGCTCCCGGAAAATCCACGGCGGCCGCCCAGTGCCGCCCGATGCAGCCGCAGGGGCTGCCGCTGTCTGTTTTTCTTCATATCTTTATCTATATGCTGCCGGCCGCCCCCTTATGCCTGCCTCTGCCTGCTTTTCTCATATCTGTATTTATACGCCCCTTTGCGCCCTGCAGCTGTTGCTTCCTGCCATATGGTGTTGAAATCCGGCAGAAAAAGTTATATAATGGATCTGTTAAACAAGTACAGGAGGTGTTCGCATGGCCTTTTTGGATAAGCTCTCTGATTTTGCAAAAAACGCCAAAAGCGGCGCAGAGGATCTGGTGGAAACCACCAAGCTGAACAGCCGTATCTATGATGAGCAGAAAAAAATTACCCGTCTGAAAGCACAGCTGGGTGACTTCATCTGGGAGCAGTACGCTGCCGGTGATTCCGATCTTCCCCAGGGCGCGCTGGAGATCTGCAGCCAGATCGATCAGTCCAACGAAGAGATCGCCGGCCTGAATATGCAGATCAATCTGATCCGATCCCAGGCCAATGCGGAAAAATCCAGCCCCGTCCCGCCCCCGGCGGTGGAGGATCCCTCCCCCTTTGGAAATTGCTTCAGCTGCGGTGCAGCACTGGATGAGGGGGATCGTTTCTGCTCCCTCTGCGGCGCAGCCCAGCCCCTCCCGCAGGAGGAGGAAACTGTGGTGGATGTGGAGCCGGAGCAGGCACCCCGTCTCTGCCCGGTCTGCAGCCGGGAAGTGGCGGATACCGCTGTTTTCTGCAGCGTCTGCGGAGCAAAGATAGAAACAGCATAGGGGGCTGCCATGAAAGCGTTGGAAGAAAGAATCCTTCGGGATGGCCTGACTGTGGGAACGGAGATCGTGAAGGTGGATTCCTTTCTGAATCACCAGATCGATACCGACTTTCTCCTGCAGCTTGGGGATGAATTCGCCCGTATCTTCGCCGGCACTGCCCCTACGAAGATCCTCACCATGGAAAGCTCCGGTATTTCGGTAGCCATGGCCACAGCCCTGAGCTTCGGCCGGCTGCCGGTGATCTTTGCGAAAAAGACCGCACCCAGCACCATGGTGGAGGAGACCTATGCCGCAGATGTAATGAGCTTTACCCGGGGAAAGGTCAGCACGGCCCGGGTGGCGAAAAAATTCCTCGCTGCAGCAGATCGCGTGCTGATCATCGACGATTTTCTGGCCCATGGGGAAGCGGCCTCCGGCCTGGTGGAGATCGTTCGGCAGGCCGGTGCCGACCTGGTGGGCGTGGGGATCGTGATCGAAAAAGCTTTCCAGGGCGGCCGGGAAAAGCTGGCCCCCTTTGATTGCCCCATTGCAGCCCTGGCCCGCATCGGGCAGATCGAAAACGGGCAGATTCATTTTCTCCCTGCGGATTAAGTTTTCCGGCAGTCCGCTGTCCGGGATCCATATACATAAAAAAGGAGCGAGACAATGGAATTCAAAAACGCTACCATCACAAAAAAAGCCAACATATATTTTGATGGCAAAGTTTCCAGCCGTACCGTCCTCTCTGCAGAGGGTGTCCGCTACACGCTGGGCTTCATGCTGCCCGGCGAATACGAATTCAATACCGGCGCTGCCGAAGTCATGGAGCTGCTGGGCGGATCTATGGATGTACTGCTCCCCGGCAGCAGCGAATATGCTGCTTACGGCGAAGGCCAGGCCTTCAATGTCCCCGCAAATTCCAGCTTTAAGGTGCGGGTGGAAAGCTTTGCGGATTATTGCTGCTACTACGCAGACTAAGCCTGCAGAAGCTCTGCCCCTCCGGCGGCTGCACACAAAAAGCAGATCCGGCCCTGCCTTTCGGCACAGGCCGGATCTGCTTTTTCTTTGACCCACTTTTTTCAAAAAGGGGCGGTCTTAAACAAGATAAACCCTTCTTTTCTTGAAAGAAAAGAAGCAAAAGAACTTTAACGGCCTCCTTGCGAAGCAGGCAGCTCTGCTCCCCGCCGCCGCCCTAATACTAAAGTTCTTTGACCCACTTTTTTCAAAAAGGGGCGGCCTTAAACAAGATAAACCCTTCTTTTCTTGAAAGAAAAGAAGCAA
>JAUMYD010000017.1:0-15375 GCA_030528765.1 Bacillota bacterium | reverse complement strand
CTTGCGAAGCAGGCAGCTCTGCTCCCCGCCGCCGCCCTAATACTAAAGTTCTTTGGGCCCCTTTCTTTCAAGAAAGGGGCGGTCTTAAAAGAAACAAAAAACTTCAATCACTTGGTGGGCTGCAGGGAAAGGTAGGTATCCGGCACATAGCCCACGATGATCCCCTCTGCCAGCATCATATCCGTTGAAACGCTGATCTTCTGCCGGGAGAAAGGTGCCACGATGAGGATCACACAGGAAAGTTCCAGGTAGATGCTGTGCCGGGTCTGGTTCACCCCTGCGGAAACAAACTGCTCCCGCAGTCGGGATTCCGGCGTGCCCAGCGCAGTGAAACGAAAGGGCACAGGCGGCCCGTATCCGGAAAAAAGGATGCTGCCCATCACGGAGCCCAGGGGCAGCTGCAGCTGCTGCCGGGAAAGCGTCTGCAGCTTCTGGGCGGCCTCCAGAGAAACCGCATTGACCAGCCGATTCAGCCGCTGCGTATCGGTAAGCAGCAGTGTCACCCGGCCCTGGGCGTCGGTCTCGATCTGCACCAGATCCCGGTAGTTGGATTCCTGCCCGGCTGCGCTGTGCGCCAGAATAGCCTCTGTCATGGCGTTCAGTGCCAATTCCTGAGAATGCTGAGCCGCCACCGCGGAGATCAGGGGGGAGAGCAGCAGCTCCAGCCCGATAAGCAAAGCGGCAGCCAGACACAAAAACAGCAGGAACCGAAGCCCCAGGCGCCGTTTTTTCTGTCTGCTGCCACTCCGCTTTATCATAACTTCCCCCAGCACCCAGCCTGCATTACTTGTTAAAGTATATGCGGGTAGGTGTATGCTTTTATGACGAAAGGCAGAGCCTTTCGGTTCCTTTTTTTAGCTATGTTGACAGAAATCCCTGCTTCGCGTATACTGTTTCCAGATGTCTAAAAACAGCCCCAAACGCGAAGGGCTTTTTGCCACAGACAAATTTTCAGAAGAAAGAAGGTTTTCCCATGCCCCTCACTCTGGAACAGGCCAAAAGCATTCTGGCCAAGCACTGCACAGAGGCCCATCTGCTTTCCCACGCTCTGGCGGTCAGCGCTGCCATGGGGGCCATGGCCGGCCATTTCGGCCAGCCCGTGGAGTATTGGCAGGCCATCGGCTATCTGCATGATGTGGATTATCAGAAGTATCCGGAAGAACACTGCCAGCATGTGGAGGAGCTGCTGGCGCCGGAAGGAATTTCCCAGGAGGAGATCCGTGCCATCCGCAGCCACGCCTGGGGCATGTGCTCGGATGTGGAGCCCCAAAGCGATCTGGAAAAAAGCCTCTTCGCCGTGGATGAGCTCACCGGCATCGTTATGGCCAGCGCCCTGATGCGCCCCAGCGGCATCAGCGATCTGGAAACGAAGAGCGTTATGAAGAAATTCAAGGATAAACGTTTTGCTGCCAAGTGCGACAGGGATGTGATCCGCAAGGGCAGCGAGATGCTGGGCATGGAGCTCTCCCAGCTGATGGATCTCTGCATTGAAGGTATGCGGGGCTTCATGGATGAGCTGGGCCTTGGTCCCAAGGAAGCCTAGAAACAGCCGTTCCCCGGCAGGATCCTGAGCTTTTGGGCCGAAGCACATCGGAAGAAAGGCCGGCCAAGCTCCCTCCCCTTGCGGAGCCGGCAAGCCGGTAAAAATTTTTTGCTTCTCTTACCCCCCCTCTTTCTCCCAAGTCCGGATTCGTCATTTGCAAAGCAAATTTCAGCAAGGCGAACTTTATGAGCAAGAGGCCCAAGTAGCTTTAGGCTTTGGGCAAAATCCCTGCGCTTTGTCATCGCGAGGAAGCTTTTGCTGAGAAGATATGAAATATCTTCCAGCAAAACAACGTGGCGATCTTCCGCTTTCCTGCTGGCACTGGAAACACTCTCAAAAAGTGGCTGGTGCCGCATGCGCCCTGCACCCGGCAGCGCAGACGCCCCTTTTTGGCACTGCCTGAGGTGGATTTTCCTCCGGATTCGCCATTTGCGGTGTTCATATGACAGCTAACAGAGCGTATCGCCAGGATACGCTCTGTTTTTGTATATGCAGGGCTTTCTCTCAGTCAGAGGCAGGGAAAGGCAAAGGACGATCAGGCTGCCACCAGAGAATCATATAGCATGGCGATCTCGTTCCAGCTGAGCGGCCCCACCGCGCCATTGCGCTGCAGGCCGTAAAGCTCCTGAAAGCGAAGCACCGCATCCCGGGTCTCCGGCCCAAAGATCCCATCCACCCGCAGCTTCGGAAGCTGCGGCAGATACTCCCCCAGCCGGGAAAGATACTGCTGCAGATCCCGCACATCCCTGCCCCGCATCCCCTCAGAAAGCACATAGCCGGGGTAGATGCGGGCTTTTTTTGCGGAATAATTCTCCGGCAGGCTATCCAGCACAGCCTGGTAGCTATCCAGGATCCGATTCCAGCTGCTGCGATCCAGCACGCCGCTATCCGGAAGCCCGTTCAGCCGCTGAAAAGCCGCCACCGCAGCCCGGGTCTCCGGCCCGAAGTAGCCGTCCAGAGCCGTATCCGGCAGCTCCGGGAGAAAATACGCCAGCACAGCCAGATAATACTGCGCCACCTGCACGATATCCCCCTGATCCCCCAGCTGCAGGCTTCCGGGGAAGAGCAGGCGCGCCTCCTCCGGGGAGAGCCCCTCCGAGCTCAGCTCAGCCAGACGCTTCACCGCTGTATAGCTGCGCTTGATCCTGTACCAGCTGGCCTCATCCACAATGCCGTCCACCGGCATATAGAAGACCTCCTGAAACTTACGCACCGCCTGCTCCGTGCTGCTGCGGAAGATGCCGTCTGCCGGTGCGATGGCAGGCAGCGCCGGGTAATCCTGGCGGATGCGGTTCAGCCAAAGCTGGATCTGCTTCACATCATTCCCCGCATCCCCCAGCCGCAGGGGGCGGCCGGGCCAGGATTCCTGCAGGGGCAGCACCGGCACATTGCTGATGATGTCAATATCCTCCCCATAGTAATACTGCAGGATCTCATAGGGCACATAGCCGGCCCGGGCCAGCTCCACGGTCCCCCACTGGGAGAGGCCCGCGCAGGTGGAGCTGCTGCCATTGCAGAACTGGGCAAAAAGCGGCTCTATGCTGCCCTGCCGCACCACATAGCTGTTGAAAAGGGAATCCGCCAGCTGGCTGATATTCTCAAACACATCCCGTCCGGGAACAAAGGCTTGGTCATACTGGGTAGAGCTGGTGATGTCAAAATCATAGCCCCGGCTGCGATACCACTCGGTAAAGATACGATTCAGGGCAAAGCTGCAGATGGCATAGATATTGGCCCGCAGCGCACTTTCCGGCCAGGTGGGGTAGATCTCGCTGGAAACAACATTTTTGATATACTCCGCAAAGGGCAGGCTGATATTTTCGGCAGGGCTCTCCGGCGGGCCCAGATGAACGGTGATCCGCTCCGGGATATAGGGATAATTGATCAATACCATGCTTTTCCCGCTCCTTATTCTTCTTCCCCGGGGCCGACAGCAAGGAGCCCCACATCCTCCGGGGGAGAAATGGGCTGCTCCGGCCCACTGCCCCGGGGCAGCAGCCCGATATCCTGAATGGAGGTGATGCCGTCGAAGATCTCCACATTTTCCCGCAGGCCGGGGAGCATCCCCGCAGCCTGCACATAGACATTGTAGCGCCCATATGCCAGCTGCGGCGGCGTTTCCGGATATTGGCTGAGCAGGCGGGGCGGGGCAGGCAGGGCCACCGGCAGGATCTGCCCGCTGGTATTGCTGATGGCCCGGGCCCAGACCAGCTGCCCCAGAGTCTGGGCCGTGGTGATGGTGACCACAGCCCCTGCCAGCGGGAGCAGATTGCCTCCGCTGTATACATTCACCGCCAGGAAGCCCCGGCCCAGCTCCAGCAGGGGAGAGCCCTCCTTTTCCGGGCCCTGCTCCCCACCGGGCAGGACCCCGGCCCCCTGCAGCAGCAGCTCCAGATCATTGCTGCCCGCTGCTTCCTCCGCTGCGCCTGCGGCTTCCGTGCTCTGCAGCGGCTCTGCCTCCGGCTGCGCTTCTTTCCTTCTGCCCAGAGCCGCCAGATTCTTCGGCCCCCGATTCACCTGATAAGACATTTTTCTCCCCCTTCCGGCTTCTCAGCATTTCAGGGGCTGCTGCCCCTGATACTTCCGCTTCGTGGCCTCGCCCCCGCGCAGATGCCGCTCTGCCTTATTATTATCCAGCACCCGGCGGACCCGGTTTGCCACCGCCTCGTTGACCTGGGGCAGGCGTTCCGTCACGTCCTTATGCACCGTACTCTTGCTCACACCGAAGCGCTCCGCAGTCTGGCGCACAGTGGCGCCGCTTTCGATGATATAATTGCTCAAATCCAGGACCCGGTCACGAATATAATTCTGCACTTGGGCGCACCCCCATAAGCGACTTATAGGCCATGTATATGGGGAGCTGGGGGAAAATATGTCTGCCCGGGGGCGGCCCGTGGGATGCCGGTGAAATGGGAAAGGCCGACGCAGAGCTGCGCCGGCCTGAGGTATGTTATCTTCTGCTCTTCACTTAACCGAAGTCCTCGTCTCTGAGGAAAAGATCACCCGTGTCATGGAAGTCATGGTTTTTATATTCCTTGATCCACTTCAATTCCCGGTTGACGCCGTTTTTAACGATTTCCGGAGAATCCCCGTCCAGCATGATCCTGATGATCTGCTCATAAACCTTTGGAAGCCGTTTTTGCAGCTCCTCCTGATTTTTGATCAGCCACCGGGAGAAGGGGTGATCTTTGTTATAGTAATTCCAATCCTTGATATAGCCAAAATGGGAATCCCCATCTATAAATCGGTAAAACAAACCAACAGGGAAGTTCTCCGTATCTTTGTCAGGATCTTCTTGCCTGATATAAAAACGTTCCCCATCAAAATAGACGGCAAAATTCTTCTTTAAGGCAGCGAACAAAAGGGGATTTTCTACACGGTGACCGAAATTTGGGAGAAAAAGGACCTCCCTTCCTGAAAGCTTTGTTCTTATATCTTCCAGAGTAATATCACCTTCGTACAATGAATGTTTATCAAAAAAAAGGAGACCCTCCCAGCTTTCATGCGTTTCCAGCAGATGGATGACTTCTTTTTCTGTAGCAGAAGAATATTCCTCATTTTCATCCGAAAAAGAAAAATAGATATGTTCAAAAAATCCAGGCAAAAAATAAAATTCACATACCAGTTCCAGGGGCAAATGGCGGATCTCATTTCGACCCACATCCACATCCGGACGATAGTTCCCGTGCAGGAGGCAGCAAATTTTTTGCCTTTTTCTTGAATTTAGGGGAGATGCCTGCGCGACAATTCCATTATAGGCATAAGCAGTGTCTGTCAAAGGCATTGCATCTAAGAAAACTCTCTCTTTTGTAGAAAAATCCTTCAAAGGTATTTCACATTGAACTGGAATGGCTCTTCCGTCTTTTTTATTCTTGGATATAAGATAAAATACATACCCGTTTTTTTCCCAAGAGAATCCCCCATAAAAACCTGATGCTTTTATACTTACATCAATACAAGCTCCCGTCAGCTTCTCGCTGTCAGAATACCAATCCAAGGGGATATATTTAAAAACGATCGCCGGTTTCTTTTCCCACTCCCCTGAGTTATCCGGGTACTTCCCCTTCAACTCCTCCAAAGCCGCATCCGGGATCGGATGCACATACTCAATGATCTTTTTCTCTTTCTCATTGTTCAGCGCATGCACCGCATCCATCAGCTGCTGCTGGGTGGGGTATTTCTTCTCCTTTTCCTTCTCCGTTTCATCCACATGCAGCACCTGCACCTCCGGGAAGCAGAGGTATTTGTCGATGATCTCCCGGAAGGAGCGGTAATTCCCCAGCCGGTAGAGGCTCGTCCGCACGCAGATGCTGGTGCCGGGCTCGCTGCGGTAGGCTTCCGCCCCCTCCCCCGGTGGATGGGGCATGTCCGCAGGCTTCACCTTGCCATTGCTCTCTGTCAGCTTGTAATAGCCGTGGAGGCTGGGCACGCTGAGGCGAACCGCCGGGCTGCCCTTCTCCAGGGTGCTGAGCTCCAGCTGATTGTTCTCCGGGTCGGCCATAAAGCAGGAGAGCACGCCGATGCCAAAGCGGCTGATGGCCGAAGCCCCGGCTTCCCCCACGGAATCCCTGTATTCCTTCGATTCGTAGAAGGATTTCCCCACCTTCAGGAAATACTTCTCAATCTTATCCTTGCTCATGCCCATGCCGTTGTCCCGGATGCGGAACCAATCGTAGCCATCCGCATCCCGCCAAGTGTGGATGTGGATTTCGCCCTTTTTGTTCTTCTTAAAATCCTCATCCACCTTCACCCGGTGCAGCACTGCATCGATGGAATTCTGCAGCAGCTCCCGCACGAAGACGCCCGCGTCCTCATAGAGGCTTTCGCCGCTGAGCAGCGTCAGTACGCCGTCCTGATCCATGTTCAGCTGGAAGCTGCCGCCGCTGTAGCCTCTGCGCTCCACGTCACTGCGGTCGATTTTATGAGGAAGCTCAAATCCTTTCATTTCGTCCCGAAGAGGATGAAGCTGCAAATAATCTTCGGAATCACTCAACTCCTGCTCCACCCAATCCAGGTAAGCAAAAACATCCTTCTCCACATTGGGGTCATCAAAGCTCCCGGTATAGGGGATGACTTTCCTTATGATTCCTTCTAAGTACCCAGCCTGGTTTTTCAGCCACTCGCCTTTACTTGTTTGCTCTTCGTCATCTGCCGGATGCCCCAATCCCACATGTCGGAATAAAACGTCCGGCGCCCGGCGCGGATCAAAATCTAAAATATCCGCCAGCCGCAGCAACACCGCGCAAAGCTGCAGATCGTAATTCTTATATCTGGGAAGCGGCAAAGCATCCAGGGAAGTCCCATGACTCTTGCAAAGATCAACCAGGATGCTTTTTCGGAATCCCAGTTCCCGATCTTGCCAGTCCAAATCCTCCAGCTTGCTCCCCACCCGCTCATGGTGATGCTCTCGGACGTATTTCCGCATTCTGCGGCCCAGCTCTTTCGCATCCGGGGCCGTTTCCCCCGGTTTCAGAACAGCACTCCTGATTTCACCTTTCTCTTCATCAGAAGAAACCGCCATGCCGATATCATGGCAGCAGGCAGACATCAGCAACAGGGCTAGCTCCTCATTGTGAAGCTTATCTATGTTATCCCCCAGCAGCTTTGCCATCCATTCGCAGACATTGATGATATGCGTCTCATCATGCAGCGTAAACTGCGGAAAAAAAACGCTGATATAACCGGCAAGCGCCCTGCCACGGTCGCAAACCTTCTTGACCGCCTCATAAAAGCCACTACTGACCTGCGGCTTCCCTGAATCTGTTGTTTGCAGCCTTGTTTCCAATTCTTTCCACAGTCTGGTATCCTCTATTCCCGGCCATGCTCTAACCCCGCTCATGCTTCTGCCCCCCTTCGCCATAAAACGGAAATCTCTGACAATAGTATAGCATGTCTTTCCAGAGCAAAGCAATATGAGAAGCTCCTTTCCCCGAAAAATGCAAACAAAAAGGAGGGCGCTGCCGCGTCCTCCTTTGAAATATACACTACAAATTCCGGATTTAGTTATCCTTGACCTCCAGCACAGCCATAAAGGCCTCCTGGGGGATCTCCACATTGCCCACCTGCTTCATGCGCTTTTTGCCCTCCTTCTGCTTCTCCAGCAGCTTGCGCTTGCGGCTGATATCGCCGCCGTAACACTTGGAGATAACGTCCTTACGCAGGGCTTTCACCGATTCGCGGGCAATGACCTTGCCGCCGATGGCCGCCTGCACAGGCACCTCGAAGAGCTGCCGGGGGATCAGCCCCCGCAGGGTCTGCACCAGCGCCCGGCCCCGGCGATAGGCTGCATCCTTGTGGACGATGCAGCTCAGGGCATCCACCGGCTGGTCGTTCACCAGAATATCCAGCTTCACCAGCTCAGATTGGCGATAGCCCGCCAGCTCATAGTCCAGAGAGGCATAGCCGCGGGTACGGCTCTTCAGCTGGTCAAAGAAATCGTAGATGATCTCCGCCAGGGGCAGATCATACATCATCATCACGCGGGTGGGGTTGATGTATTCCATATTGATGAAGCTGCCCCGGCGTTCCCGTGCCAGCTCCATCACTGCGCCGATGAAATCACTGGGCGCCATGATGGTGGCCTTCACATAGGGCTCCTCGATGAAGGAAAGCTCGTTGGCAGAGGGCAGCTTGGCCGGGTTATCCACGGTGATGAGCTCCCCGCTGGTGCGGGTGGCGCGGTAGCTGACGGAAGGCGCGGTGATGAGCAGATTCAGGCCGTATTCCCGCTCCAGACGCTCCTTGACGATCTCCATATGCAGCAGGCCCAAAAAGCCGCAGCGGAAGCCAAAGCCCAGCGCCAGAGAGGTCTCCGGCTCGAAGATCAGCGCCGCGTCGTTCAGCTGCAGCTTCAGCAGGGCGTCCTGCAGATCATCGTAATCGTTGTTTTCCACCGGGTAAAGGCCGCAGTAGACCATGGAGACTGCCGGGCGATAGCCGGGCAGGGGCATGGCCGCCGGGCGATTGGCCTCGGTGACGGTATCGCCCACCTGGGCGTCCCGCACGTTCTTGATGGCAGCAGCAAAATAGCCGACCTCACCGGCGTTCAGCCGCTCCACCTGCTTAGCCTGGGGGGTAAAGATGCCCGTCTCCGTGATCTCCATGGTTTTTCCGGAGCCGAAGAGCTTCACCTTCATGCCCTTTTCCAGGTAGCCGTCTTTGATGCGTACATAGGGGATGGTGCCCCGGTAGCTATCGAAATGGGAGTCGAAGATCAGGGCGGTCAGGGGCTCCTCCGGGTCGCCCACCGGCGGGGGAACCAGATTCACGATGGCCTCCAGAATCTCCTTGGTGCCTTCGCCGGTCTTGGCAGAGGCAAAGATGGCGTTGGAGGTATCCAGGCCGATCACGTCCTCGATCTGCTTGCAGACGCCTTCCGGGTCTGCGCTGGGCAGGTCGATCTTGTTGATGACCGGGATCAGCTCCAGATCATGCTCCAAAGCCAGGTAGACGTTGGCCAGGGTCTGGGCCTCGATGCCCTGGGCGGCATCCACCACCAGCAGGGCGCCCTCGCAGGCCGCCAAAGAGCGGGAGACCTCGTAGTTGAAATCCACGTGTCCGGGGGTATCGATCAGGTTCAGCTGGTATTCCTGGCCGTCCTCCGCCTTATATTTCAGGCGCACAGCCTGCAGCTTGATGGTGATGCCCCGCTCCTGCTCCAGATCCATACTGTCCAGGAGCTGCTTGCTCATATCCCGGCTGGCCACGGTGCCGGTGTATTCCAGCAGACGGTCAGCGATGGTGCTTTTGCCGTGATCGATGTGGGCGATGATGCAGAAATTACGGATATTTTTATTGACAGGCATTCAGCTCTACTCCTTGCTTAGATTCAAACCGGGCTAAGAAAAGACTTCTCTTCATCATAATATCATAACATATCTTCCCGGCAAAGTATAGCGCATGACAGCAAATTTTTATACGACAAAAAGCCCTTGCCGCCAAAAGCTTTCCCCTCCGGCCTTCTCTTCCCTAAAAAAATAGCGCTTTTCCGCATAATTCTCTTATTTTATTTGAAATCAAAACAGGTTCGAGAAAATTTTTGTTTTATTCTTATTTATATTGACTATATGTAAGTAAATATATTGCAATTCATGCGCTTTTATGGTAACATATAAATAACAGAATTTACCTTTCCCGGAATCTTTCTGAAAGGGGGCGATACCCGTGGGCCAGGCAGTTTTCCCGGAACGACAAGGGTTTCTTTTTGCGCGCACCCGCGCGCTTCATCAAAAAGGAGTTTTTTCATGAAAATAAAAGCTCTGCTGTCGCTGCTCCTGCTCTGCTGCCTCCTGCTGCTTCCCGCCTGCGGGGAGGAAGCCCCGGTGGGGCAGCCCCCGGAAGCAGCGGAAGCCACCGAATTGACAATGGTGCAGCCCTTCCGGAAAAGCTCGGACAATGAGTTCGAGCCTGTCCCCCTGCCGCAAAGCCTGCAGGGAAAGATAGAACCCCGCAGCTATCAGCTGGCCGGGAATGAGGGGAGCAACAGCCGGGACGGAATCTCCGTAGCAGCCGCGGATGTAGCCTTCCCCGCAGAGGAGGTGCTGCTCCGCTTCCACAATGAAAACGAGCATCCGGCCATGAGCAGCCTGGCCTATCGGCTCTATGCCTGGCTGGACGAGGCCTGGGTGCAGCAGCCCTTCAGCCCGGGCTACGACAGCTTTCGCCAACTGGGAATCAGCATCGAGCCGGGAGAATCCGCCTATATGCTCTGCCTGCTGAAGGGGGAAGCCTTTACGCCGGATAGCCTTGAACTGCGGGATGGGGAGCTGCCGCCCGGCCGCTATCTGCTGGAGGTTCAGGTTTCCGGCGATATGGAGCAGATGAAGGAGAGCCGAAGCGCTTACTATGCCGATTTTTCCATCATAGAAGAATAGTTTCCGCACAGGCAAAGCCCCTCCCGGCAGGAGGGGCTTTTTCTCGAATATTTTGCTTTGGTAAACCGCCGCTTTTTTAGAAAAAGCGGCAGCAAAAACACTTGGGTTTTAGCCTCCTGCGCTTCTTATTGGATGCGATAAGCCAAGGCTACGTGCTTTCTCACTTCCTGCAGCTTCGGCGCGCCGCAGCCCGAATTTCTTCAAAAAGGAGTTTTTTCATGAAAATAAAAGCTCTGCTGTCGCTGCTCCTGCTCTGCTGCCTCCTGCTGCTTCCCGCCTGCGGGGAGCCAGCCCCGGTGGAGCAGGAAGAGGCTGCGCCTGAAGGGGAATACAGCATCACCACGCCTTATGAATATCCCGAGAGAAAGGCCTGGGTTCATTCACGCAGCTTCCCGGAAAAGATGGAAATTTGTGATATCCCGGAGGAGATCCTCGCCGAGATGAGTACCGGGGCATTGATCGAAAGCATCCTCTGCCACCCCTTGCTGGGTTCCTTTATTTCTCCTGCTCCTGGGGAGTGGGAGGTGGATCTGGAACGCTTTTCCTCCATGCTTTGTGCAGTGCCTGCGCTTTATACCCGGGAGGATGGGCTCGATCTGCTGGAGAAGAAGAATCAGGAGCTGCAGGATCGGCTTGATGACATCTGGGAAGCGCAGCGTAAAGGTGAGGCTTTGCCAGAAAACTCCTCAGAGAATAGCCTGAATTTGAAGCTGCAGGCCGGGATGGCAGAAGCTCTCCTGGAAGAGCTGAAAGCCAGAGCTGAGGCAGACTCTACCCCCGAGCAGCCCTGATCGTTTGAACATAAAACAGATAAAAGCAAGATCCCCCTCCCGGATTGGAGGGGGATCTTCATCTCCGTTTCTGCTGCCGTCTCAAACAGGAGAAAGGTCTGCTTCTTATTTATGTCCTTTGCCGATCACGACGGTGTTCTGACCCGGCTTTCCCTGCTCCAGGCCAATTTTGTTGTGCATTATCGGCTTTACCGTATTGTACTTATTCATATCCGCTTTCATTTTAATGCTCTTGAGCTTCAGAAAATGATTATACAGGCCTTCGCCGCCATTCTCCTTAATAAGCGGATAGAGACTTTCCTTCGGCTGCTTCATCATCATGCGGAAGGCAGCATCCTTCTGGATCATCGTGAGCCCGCTGGTGAATACCCTTTCATTGATGGCAGAGGCTGCCATCTTTTCATTGCCGCCCTTCATGCCTGCCTTAATGCTATGAACATAGATCAGCTGTGCCAGTTTGGCATCGCGATTGGGGCTGTCCAGATCAACATTCAGTGCATCCGTTTTCAGTTTTTCCAGCGTCTGGGCCACAGTATCCTGACCCAGATTGTTCTTGAGCTCTTTGGCGGCCTTATGCATCATACCGCCATCCACCTGCGCATTACCCACCCATTCGCCCAGCCAGACACCCCGTTTCATCTGGTAATCTACTTTTCCCAGGGTCTCATAAAGCTTATGGGCTGCTTCCAGGCGGGCCTTACCCATCTCAGTGGAAGGATTGTTGCCTTCGCTCGTCTTCTCAAAAGCGTAGCTCTCGGCTGCTTTGCTCATCAAGCCCATCTGATCCCGGATCGCCTGGGCATTTTCGCCCTTGCTGAGGAAGAATCTCTCCATCTCTTCCGGGCTGGTGAGGGCAGAAAAGGTATCGATCGACTGCTTCAGTGCCCGCATCTTCTGGGAATCGATATGCAGCAGGCTGCCCTTATCAAGATCCTTCCGGATCCCTTCGATCATGGTGCGAAACTCCGGACGCATCAGCTGGTCAGCCAGAGCTTTATCCTCCGGGCTGATATCCTCATTCGCGATGATCGCATTGGTAAGGCCTTCCATGTAGCAACGCGGCTGCATACCACAGAAGGTGCGCATCTCTTTTTCCTGCGCCTCGAGCTTCTTGATTTCCTTGCTGCTCATCCCTGCGCGAACACCCATCTGGAATTTCGTGAAGGCCTCATAATCGCCCTTCATTTCCTTCCTTGCTGCGAAGGTGGGGTCTATCTGGGTCATCAGCTTGGTGGCAGTACCGGAGAGCTCCCGCATCTGGTAGGCAGCGAGCTGGTAATTCGCCATCACATACTGATTGAAATCCTTCATTTCTTCCTGGCTGACATCCACCAGCTCCGGGTGAAGGCCTTTTTTATCCGGGGATTTCATCTTATCAAGCATATCCGGGCCGATCCAGAACCAGGCCTGCCAGTAATCCAGCGTGGGGTAATAGGATTTCGCCTGCTCGGAAAGCTCCTCGATCACGGCGAGCTTCATTCTTGTCTGCTCCAGCTCACCCTTTTTCGACGGATCCTTACCCATCTCTTCCAAGCGGAGCAGGGTTTCTTCCTTGAACTGCTGGTGGCGTTTATCATGCGCATTGGCAGCCCCCATGGTCTGCGGGCTGTTTCTGAAAATATCGTAAGGCGTCTTTTTGTGGCTCGGATCATCCTGCAGCGCATAGTAAACCGGCAGGGTCTCCTTTGTCAGATAGGATTCTATATAAACATCATGGAAAACCTTTGCCATCTTCTGCTCAAGTATTTCCATCCTGCTTTTACGCTGAGGGTCACTCTCTATTGCGCGCAGGAGCACTTCACCGTTCATCGGGCTCCGCAGTGCTTCCCTGTCATTCCTGGAAAGCTCCTGTTCAGCCTTGGGATCCGAAAAAACTGCTCTTATGTTGCGTCGTGCATATGTGACAGATTTATTAAGCTGGGCCAAAGCCTCTTTGCTGTAAAGATTTTCAAAAACCTCCCTGGCCTTCCTTACTTCTTCATCGGTGACAATCCTGTTTTCAAAATCGCCCATAATGCTCCTCCTTTCCCAGAGCCCTTTTCCTGAGCATTCCAGAAAGGGCATTTATACAATTTACTCCATTTTAATTATATCCCATATTCAGGAAAAAGACAAGTTTTTCCCTGCCCGGGAAGTGAGCTTTGCTGCTGCCTCCTCCGGCCTCAAAAAAGGCCGGGAATTCCTTCACAGGAGGGAAGCTCAGCTCTCGCATTCTTATATATTTAAAAGCCCTGCAGCAGCGAAAAAGTTTCAGGCTTTCCTTTTTCCGGAATAAAAATTTTGGCCTGCAGCCTTGCTCCCCGCCGCCGCTCAATGACCAAAGTTCTTTGGGCCCCTTTTTCAAAAAGGGGCACGAAAAAAGGGATCACTCTCTGCAGAAACTGCAGAGAGTGATCCGGAGGGGAAAACAGGATGATCTGTTTTGAACCGTTTAACCCTTATACCAAAATCAGGCCGGACTTAATCCAGCATAGCGGAGAGGGAGGATACCGTCTCCTGTGCATCGCCCAGCATCAGCACTGCGTTCTTGGCAGTGTAGAGCGGGTTGGGAACACCGGCGTAGCCGGGCTTCAGGTCGAAGTTGCAGACGATGACCACGGGGGCGTCGGCAGCTTTCAGCACGGGCATACCATAGATGGGAGTGCCTTCCGCGAAACCGGCGGCCGGATTGACAACATCGTTTGCACCCACGATGATGACCAGATCGCAGCTGGCGAAATCATCGTTGATGTCGTTCATTTCATAAAGCTGATCGTAGGGAACATCCACTTCGCAGAGAAGGACATTCATATGACCGGGCATACGGCCGGCCACAGGGTGGATGGCGTAGCGAAGCTGTGCGCCGCGGGCTTCCAGCTTATCGGCCAGTTCTTTAACATTGGACTGGGCCTGTGCCAGAGCCATACCGTAGCCGGGGACCACGATGACGTTCTTTGCATTGCGCAGAACTTCAGCGGCGTCGATCTGGGGCGCTTCTTCTTCGGCTTCCTCAGCGGGAGCAGCTTCTTCCACAGGGGCTTCTGCGGGAGCATCAGCGGGCTTGGCAGCCACAGAGGTTTTGCCCAGGAGGATATCCATCAGGCCGCGGTTCATGGCCTTGCACATGATCTGGGTCAGCAGCAGGCCGGAAGCGCCTACGATGCCGCCAACGGCGACCAGCAGGACCTCATCAATGGCCATACCGGCAATGGCGCCGGCAACACCGGAGAGGGAGTTCAGCAGGGAGATGGTGATGGGCATATCCGCGCCGCCCACGCGAATGGAGAAGAACACGCCAAAGAGCAGGGAGGCAGCGATGCTCACGATGAGAACGATGGGTCTGCCCAGGACAGTGGCCAGGACCACCATGGCCAGGGAGAGGATCAGGGTGATGCCGATCCACAGGGAATGTGCGGGCAGGACCACAGGGCGCTGCGGCAGCAGTTTGGCCAGCTTACCGGCAGCCACCAGGGAGCCGGAAAGGGTGACCATACCAATGACCAAAGCCAGAACTGCAGTGATGATGGCGAAGGCGCCGACCAGGGAGCCTTCGGTCATCAGGGAAACGATGGCCACCAAAGCGGAAGCAGCGCCGCCCAGGCCGTTCAGCAGAGCCACCATCTGGGGCATCTGGATCATTTTCACACGGTAAGCCAGCAGGGCACCCATGCCCAGGCCCAGGATCATGCTGACCCAGAGGCCGATATTGCTGAGCAATTCGCCCTTCCAGAGGACGATCAGGATCGCGGCTGCCAGTGCGCAGGCAGAGAGCAGGTTGCCCGCGGCAGCGGTCTTGACCTTGCTCATCATAGCGATACCAACGAGGACGGCAACGGCAAGAACGCCGCAAATGATGTAATAGGTGATATTAGTCATTGCGATCCTCCTTATGCTGGAACATCTTCAGCATGCGTCCGGTGACGCAGAAGCCGCCGGCCACATTGACCATGGCCAGAACAATGGCGAGATAACCGAGGATCCGGCTGCCGGTGCTGAGAGCAGCGGCGGCGGCCAGCAGGGCGCCCAGGATGGTCACGCCGGAGAGGGCGTTCATGCCGGACATGAGGGGAGTATGAAGCAGGGAGGGCACTGCACTGATGATCTTATATCCCAGCAAAGATGCCACTACGAAGATGATGACAAGCAGCAAAGGGCTCATATGAGTGGAATCCTCCTTCGTAAAATTTCT
>JAUMYD010000145.1 GCA_030528765.1 Bacillota bacterium | reverse complement strand
GAATTCCCGCCATAATTCCAACATGGAGCTCACGGCTTTGGGTCTGGGCAATATCGCCTCCGTCCTTTTCGGGGGGATCCCGGCCACCGGTGCCATTGCCAGAACCACAGCCAATGTAAAAAACGGTGCAAAAACCCCCATTGCAGGTATGGTCCACGCGCTGGTCCTCCTGCTGGTGCTGCTCGTTCTGATGCCCCTGGCAGAAATGATCCCCATGCCCACCATAGCAGCCATTCTTCTCATGGTCGCCTATAATATGAGCGAGTGGAAAAAATTTCTGCGGATCTGTAAATCCGCTCCCAGAGGCGATATCATTGTAATGCTGCTCACCTTCGCGCTTACGGTGATCTTTGATCTGGTGATCGCCATTGAATTGGGCATGCTTATGGCGGCCCTGCTCTTCATGAAGCGGATGAGTGAGCAGACCGAAGTTACCAGCTGGAGATATATTGAAAACGAAAAGTATGCGGATAGCCTGGATCTGAAGGCCGTTCCGAAAAACGTGCGTGTTTATGAGATCACCGGCCCCATGTTCTTCGGCGCGGCAGATAAGATCCTTGATATCATATTTAAGGATTATACCCGCTGCCTGGTGCTGCGGATGCGCGCAGTCAATGCCATTGATGCCACAGCCATGCATGCCTTGGAGCAACTTTATGAAAAATGTAAAAAACGCAACATTGCCCTGATTCTTTCCCATGTGAACACCCAGCCCCTGGAAACCATGAAAAAATATGGTTTTTACAAGGAACTTGGCCCGGAATTTTTCTGCAGCCACATCGATGAAGCACTGGAGCTGGCAGCAAAGTTCTAGAGCGGCACAGTCTCCCAACTTTCATACAAGGAAGCCATAAAAAAGCCTTCTGCACAGAGCAGAAGGCTTTTTGCTATAAGACCAATTCACTTTTCGTTTCCTCGCTGATTTTCAGCTCCGGCAGTTCAGCCAGGCTGTTGATCCCGAAGAAGCTCAAAAAATCATCGCTGGTGCCGTAAAGAATGGCTCTTCCGGGCCCGGCCAGGCGGCCTACCTCTGCTACCAGCTTCTTTTCCAGCAGAGTGGTGATGACCCCATCCGAATCCACCTGGCGGATCTCACTGACCTCTGCCCGGGTGATCGGCTGCTTGTAGGCAATGATCGCCAAAGTCTCCATAGCTGCTGCGGAAAGCTGCTGATATTTGGGGCGGTAAAGCTTCTCCACCAGAGAGACAAAGCGCGGGGCAGTGACGAACTGCCAGCCACCTGCAACTCGCCGCAGCAGCAATCCCCGACCCTCATACTCCTCCTTCAGAGCCTGAGCAGCCAGCTCCACCTGCTGGGCTTTCACACCGATCACATCTGCCATCTGGGAATTGCTCAGGGGCTCTGCTGCCACAAAAAGCAGGCTTTCCACCGCATGGCGCAGCTCTTCCTTTTCCCCGGAATCTTCCCTGGGAAAAAGATTCTGCTCCTGCAAATCCTTTTCTTCATTCCCGCACATACTTTTGTAAATCCCCCACATGGAGATAAATATCCCCGTAGATTTCATTCTGCGTGACCTTCAGCACGCCCTGGTGCGCCAGCTCCAGCAGAGCCAGAAAACTGACAATATATTGCATCCTGCTGCAGCAATCCTCAAAGGCATCATCAAAAAGAATACCCTTCGGATGTGCACACAGCAGAAGATAGAGATGCTCCAAGCGATCCCGCAGAGTCACCTGCTCCCGCTCGATCTCCAACAACAGCTGGCCCCGGTCCTTCGCCTTTTTCAGTACTCTGGCAAAGGCCTTTTCCAAATCCGCCAAGGTCTTACCCTCCAGCGGATTCTCCGCAGAGAAAAGATTGGCATAAAGCTCCGGCTCATTATCCCTGGGGATATATGCCTTTTGCTCTTCATAAAGGCGATTCATGGCCTGCGCTGCGTCCTTGAACATCATATATTCCAGAAGGTCCCGCACCAAGCCTTCCCGGGCATCCTCTTCTGCTCCCGGCTCGGCTTCTTCTGCCGCAGGACGGGGCAGAAGCATTCTGGCCTTAATGGAAAGCAGTGTAGCCGCCATCACCAAAAAGCCGGAGGCAATTTCCAGATCCATTTCTTCCATTTGCTGCAGATGATCCAGGTATTGATCCGTAATGCGGGCAATGGGAATATCATAGATATCGATCTCATTCTGGCGGATCAGATGGAGAAGCAAATCAAAAGGGCCTTCAAACACGGGTAATTTTATATTGTATTCCTGCTCTGTCATAAAAGCCTAGACGCGGATGGCATCGCGCACCATCTCCATTGTTTCCTGTGCAACGCTTCGCGCTGCGGAATTTCCGCTTTCGATGATATCATCCAGCATGCTGGGATGGGTCTCCAGCTCTGCCCTGCGTTCCCGAATAGGATCCAGAAAAGTATTGATCTTTTCAGTCAGCTTCTTTTTGCATTCACCGCAGCCGATGGTACCAGCCTTGCAGCAGGCGCAGATATCCGGCTGCTCCTCTTTATTGAAGAAGCCCTGATAGGTATAGACCGCGCAGACCTCCGGATGCCCGGGGTCAGTTTTGCGGATGCGGGCCGGGTCTGTGACCATCTGCCAAACCTTATCCTTTACCTCGGCAGCAGTGGAAGAAAGATAGATGCAGTTGTCGTAGCTCTTGCTCATCTTCCGGTTATCCGTGCCGGGCAGAGTCTCGATCTTGGAAAAGATAGAGGAAGGCTCCGGGAATACTTCACAATCATAAAGATGATGAAAACGGCGAACCAACTCCCGACAGAATTCCACATGGGGCAGCTGATCCTCACCCACGGGAACGCCGATGGGGCGATACATCAGAATATCCACCGCCATCAACAGCGGGTAGCCCAGAAAACCGTAAGTGGCAATATCCTTTCCCTTTTCCTGAAAGGCAGCCAACTGCCCTTTATAGGTGGGGACACGCTCCAGCCAGCTCAGGGGAGTGATCATGGAAAAAAGGACATGCAGCTCCGCGTGTTCTTTAATATCCGACTGATGGAAAATATGGCATTTTTCCGGATCCAAACCAGCGGAAAGCCAATCTATCACAACCTGTCTCTTGTTCACGCGCAGACTCTCTGTTTCATCAAATTTTGTGGTCAATGCATGCCAATCCGCAGAAAAGAAATAGGCATCATATTTTTTTGTCAGCTCGATCCAGCTTTCAATAACGCGATGGTGTCCCAGATGCAGACGTCCGGTAGGGCGCATACCGCTCAGCACACGTTGATTTTCAGACATAGTCAGACTCCTTTATCAGAAAAATTTTATTGTTTCATGTACTAACTAATTGATGCCAAAAATAGAAAAGAACAGCTCACGCAGCCAAGCGGCCGGAACAGAGATCAGGCTGCTGAGAGGATCGATCGCCGGGAGACCCAGCCAGCTCAGAATATTCGGCAGGAAGCACAGAAGCATCAAAATCAGAAAGCCATAGCGTTCCAGAGCCAAAACGATGTTGAAATGCCGATCCGGCAGCAGAGAAGCCAAAATTTTTGAGCCATCCAGCGGTGGGATCGGGATCAGATTAAAAAATGCCAGGGATAGATTGATACTCACATAATAGTTCAGCAGCATGAAAAAATAGAAGGCCAGCTCCCCCGGGTCGTGGACAAAGTGCCAAAAAACGGCGATGATCCCGGTTCCCAGCAAGGCCTGAAGAATATTGGAGGCAGGCCCTGCCAGAGAGACCCAGAGAACACGCAGTTTTCGCGGCTGCCCAAAATACCAGGGATTGATAGGGACGGGCTTCGCCCAGCCAAAGCCAACGAAAATCAGGGTCAAGGTGCCCACCACATCCAAATGCTTCAAAGGATTCAGGGTCAGGCGGCCTGCATCCCTAGCCGTACTGTCCCCAAAGGCATAGGCCACCCGCGCATGGGCATATTCATGGATACTCAAAGCAAGAACGATTGCCGGAACTACATAAAGCAGGCGAGTAAGATCAAAACCGAACATATTCCCTTCCTTTTCCCTTCCTTTCTTCAAAAAGAAACAATTTATTATACCAAGCCTCCTGCACTTTGACAAGCAGACCAGTCTTCAGGCTAGCTCCCGGGCTTTGCTATCTTTTTCTTTTTCTTTTTGGAAGCATCCCACTGCTTTCGCACATCCACCTTGGGCTGCTTACGAATAAGGAAAAGCACAAACAGGCCGGCCAGGAACATCAGCGGGCAGGTAATGTAGCACTGGCGAACACCAAAGAGCATCAGCATATCCGTACGGAGCAGCTCGACAAAAAAGCGACCAAAGGAAGTAAACATCAAATAAACCGCAAAGACAGAGCCGACCCTATGCTTTTTACGGATCAATGCAAGAAGCAGGAAGAAGCCCAGCAGATCCCAGAGAAACTCATAAAAAAAGGTGGGGTGATGATAGGCTCCTTCCGCGAAGACCTGAAACGGCATCCAAGACCAGGCAGAGCCAGCTTCGATCACAGGGCCATAAAGCTCTGCATTCACATAATTCCCCCAGCGCCCGATAGACTGAGCCAGGATCACACCCAGAACAATGATATCCACCCAGCGAAAGAAAGACATTTTCTTATGCCTACAATAAAGCCAGATCGCCAGAAGAGCCAGAAGGATTCCACCGTGAATGGCCATGCCGCCCTTCCAGATCATAGGAATTTCCATCAGATTCTCCGCGTAACGCGGCCAATGCATGATCACATAGTAAAGACGGGCTCCGATCACACCGGCAGGGATAATAAGCAGAGCCAGATTC
>JAUMYD010000144.1 GCA_030528765.1 Bacillota bacterium | reverse complement strand
CATCGCAGAGCATTCTTCATCGCAGAGCAAAATAGATCTTCCAAAAATTGACGAAAGATGAAACTTTTTTTCGGCCGGATGGCTATAGTATATATAGTGCTTTAGGCTTTTTGTGGAGAAGGGGGAAGTAGCGAATGAGAAAAAGAATAGAAGCCCTTGAAAAACATGCCGTGAACTGCGTTGTCGCGCTGAATGATAAGAAAGAAAAAAAGATTTATTCTGAGCTTTTCGGCGAGCACCTGAGTCAGGTGGGGCTGCTCCATGAGAAGCTTGATCATCTGTGCCGCCCGGATGAGAACGGCCAATACCCCAGGATGAAAAAAGGGGAAATGGAAGAGCTTCGCGCCCAATATATACAGGTCATAACAACGGCGAGAAAACTGAAGCAGCTGGAAGCCCTGAAAGATCTCACCGAAAAACTTACGGAAGAGCTCATATCAGATTTTCCCCGGCTTTCCGTTGCCCTGGATGAGGAGGGGAGGAGCCTGCCGGAGATCCTCTCCCGAAGGCAGGGCTATGGGGTGGATGTGAGCAATCAGAGCGCCTTTAAATATGGCGTTTACCCGGATGGGCGGATCCCCATGAACTTTGATTGTTCCCTTGGGAAAAATGTGGAGGGCTTCTTTACGAATAAGGAATCCCCTTCCCGGAATCGGGAGGAGGCCTTCCTCAAAGGGCGGCTTGAGCTGGCAGAGGAGATCATGAAGGAGCATCCCAGCTATGGCCCGGCCATTGTTAATCTGCTGTGCAGTGAAAGCTTTGGCCAGGATTTCTCCACGCCTGAAAAGGTGGAGGCCCAGCTTCTTGAATTTTCAAAGAAAAAAGATATCAGCAAAATCTTTAATAAATATATCGGCAATATCGAGAATATGGAAAACTCGGAGGAATACCTTGATTCGCTCACGCAGGATGAAAGCTTCAGCAGGTGTGTGCTGAAGATACTCGAAAAATTCGCCGCCCTTCGGACGAAGAGAGATGAATTGTGGAAGGCGGGGATCGAACGATCCGCAAGCCTGGATGCGCGCAGCCGCGCCCTGGGCGAGCTCGCAGATGTGCTGGGGGTCTCCGGGATCGTGGAAAGGACCGTGGAAATGCGTACCTTTCAGCATGGTGTCGGGAAACGGGGCAGCTTTTCCGAAAAAGCAGAAGGCTCTGATCTTTTTCATCTGGAAGAGGATGACCCTGCCGTCCGTGTGGAGGAGAAGGGGCTGAACACGCCCTCTGCATTGAAGAGCATCTCTGAGCTGCAGATGCTGGATTATATCTGCGGTGTCCAGCAGCGCAGGCAGGAGAAAATGCGCTATCAGTTTGAAGAGCAGGGGGGAGAGATCAGGCTGTGTGCCGTCCGGGGATGCGCGAATTCCTGCAGCTTCAGGAAAGGGGATTCGGAATCCAAGGAGCTAATGGGCCTCATGGTGATCAGCCGCAGGATGGCAGACCGGATCAAGGATCTGGAGGCTTCCGATATAGAAAAGCTCCTGGAAAGGAGGGGCCTGAGCCAGAGGGAAAAAGAAGCTGCCCTGCTGCGGTATTCCAAGGTGAAGCAGGAGCTCGCTTTTAATTTTACATATCCCAAAGATCAGCCTGCTTATGGGATGCTGGTCATCGTTGAGGATGCGGACTGGGCCCAGCTGGATCTGGACAAGCTCTCACTGAAAGAGAATAGCTTCCCCACCAAAAAAAAGGATGCGGGCGATGAAGAAAAGGAGCTGACCGGTGGGGACTTAGAAAAGAAAAATCCCCTGATCTGGAAAGACAGGGGGAAGAATTATTTTGATATTGTCCGCTCCCTGCCGCATGTGGTGAAAGAGAAACAGCAAAAGCAGGCGCAGTCTCAGCAGAACAGAAAAGAAATCGAAAAAAGGTTTCCCGAGCTCAAAAAGGAACTTTGTGCCTCCGCAATGGGAAGCCGGCTGGATGAGCTGAACGCATACGGGGTCTTAAATAACCAGAGACGCTTTGTCATTCTGAGCAGACAGCTGCTGGATGCCAATGCGGGCTTTTTCGTCGGTTCTACGGAATTCCGGCAGCTGATGAACAGCTTCCAGGCGGCCTGCACGAGCTCGATGCGAGCCCATGAGGGGATGAAGATCCGGGAAATGAGGGAGCTGCAGGGCGGCTACCGGGATCTGATCGAAAAAACGGAGGCCTACCTTTCCAAAAAGAGAAAAGAGGAGACTGCGCTGCGTGCCAAGGGCAAGGAACCTTCCACGATCGCGAAGAAGCGTGTGGCTTTTGCCCAGAAGCTGCGGAGCTTCGTGGCCGAGCGCATTGATGGAATGGAATTCGAGATGGAGCTGGTTGCTCTGCAGAAGCAGGCCATCGCAAAGAAGAGCGTGATAGGCTGCGAGGAAGAGCTGCTTTCTAAGGCAGGGAGCAAGCCGGAAAAAGACAAGATCCTGACGCAGTTTGCCGCAAGGAAAAATCTTGTTTCGAATCTCACAAAAAATGACAAATTCAAAAGAAAGACAGACGGTAAGACCAGAACCGAGCTGGAAAAAATGGCCCGGCGCTCCGGAAAAGAGCTGCAGGTGGAACTGGAATTAAGCAGCTTGGATATGGGACTGCGGCTTCCTGCTGCCGCTCAGCCGAAAAAAACAACGAGCTGCTGATATGAGCCGGGCTCCAGCCGCCGGCCGGCTGCCGTCAAAGTAATGCATATCCGTATCCGGCAGTTGAAGAAGGCGCTAAGCAGTCACTAAGCCGAAATCAAGGCATAGCGTTTCCTTGCTCCGGGTGTTTCATGCTTCAAGTATTGTATTCCCTGTCGAGGTTTCTGCGCCCGGCAGGGAGTGAAGCAGCTTATGATGTTTCTGCGCCTGGCAGAAAGCTTGTGAGGAGCAGACGGAGCCCCGGCCGCTGTGCAGGAAGGCCCGGGCTGTCTGCTCCTCCTTTTTCTTGCCTGCTCACTTCTTCAATGCTTCCGGCAATGCCTCTGCGGCATAAAAGCGAATTGTAAGCACCGATCTATCATGGCACCAAGCTATCATGGCGCACTTCCATACGGGGCCTCCCGCATGCGTGGGCTGTAAAGGCAGGCGCAGGCCGGACCATTGCGGTCCGGCCTGTTTTGTGTTGCTGTATTTCAGATAAGGGATGGTTTCGCAGCTGCTCCCTCCAAAAAGGGATCTCCCCTGCACGGCATGGGATCCTGCATGGCAGGCTCAAGCCTTATAAATATGGCTGTAGCTGCCGATATCCACGCCGGGCAGCTCGGTCTCCAGGTATTGCAGCAGCATGCGCATCCCCATCAGCGCCCCGGCCTCGTCCCCATAGAAGGGCTCCATGAGCCGGGGGTCGCAGTTCAGATTCCGCATCTGGATCTGCCGCACGCCGTATTCCCGCACCAGCTCCACCAGGGCCTTTGCCCGCTTTTCCTGATCGGTGAAGCCGGGGTAGGCCAGCAGATTGAAGGCCACGGGGATGCCGGCCTTTTGCGCTGCGGCCAGGGAATTCCGCACATCGGGGAGGCCATAGCCCCTGGGCTGGTGATAGGCGGCATATTCCGCATCAAAGGGGGAGAAGAGGCTGACGCGCATGCTGTTCAGGCCGTGATCCAGCAGGGCCTGAATGGCCTTGGTGGAGCCGGCATTGCTGTTGATATTGATGACGCCACGCTCCGTCTCCCCGCGGATCAGCTCCATGGCCCGGCAGATCACCTGATAGGCCAGGCTGGGCTCGCCCTCGCAGCCCTGGCCGAAGCTGACCATGGGGTCCTCCGCCGCCTTCAGGTGGGCAATGGCTACCTGAGCGATCTCCTCTGCCTGGGGGCAGAAATCAATGCGCTGCTGCGGGGAGCACTGATCCGGCTGCTCCGAGATGCAGGCCAGGCAGGCGGCATTACAGCTGGGGCTGGCGGGCAGGCCCCCTTCCCAGCGGCGGTAGAAGATATTCTGGGCTGTGAAGCAGCCGTATTCCAGCGCGCAGCGGGAAAGCTGCCGGATCACCCGGTTCCCGGGGAATTCCGCCTGCCGCTGCCGCACCAGCTCCGGCAGCTCATCTGTATTGAAGTGCTTGGGGTGCCAGCGCTTGTGCTCATCTGTGGCCGCGGCAGCTACCACCAGGCGGCCCTTTTCCACGCCTACCGCCGTATAGCCCAGAATGGGCAGGCGGCGCTCCCCGCACTGCACAGCCGGGCACATCAGCCGGGTGAAGCCCTGGGGCAGCAGTGCCGCCACAGCGTAAACCGGCTCGGATTTCTTTTTATAGGGGTTTTCATCCACCAGCAGAAATTCCCCTGCCTCCGGATCAAAGCCGATGGGTGCCGCATCCGGCATCAGGGTGAGTGTGGCCCCCTCCGGCAGGGGGATCAGATCCGGCTTCACCGGCACCTGCAGATGATTGCCGCTCATGGCAGCCATTTCCAGGCCGGGCAGATCAAACCACTGGCCGTCCGGCCTGGCAAATATCATTTTCGGCATAAGGAAAACCTTTCCGCGGCCCTTCCGCCGCTGCGATTTTTTGCTTACACCTATTATAGCACAAAAATCTGCCGGGGAAAATGGCCTTGCCGTTGCTTTTTGCCCGGTTCCAAGAGAAAGATAAACCCTTCTTTATTTTGAAAGAAAAGAAGCAAGAAACTTTTATCATTTGGCCTGCAGCTTTGCTCCCTGCCGCCGCCCAAATATCAAAGTTCTTTGGGCCCCTTTCTTTCAAGAAAGGGGCGGTCTTAAGAGACAAAACCCTTCTTCTTTGAAAAGAAGAAGCAAGAAACTTT
>JAUMYD010000016.1 GCA_030528765.1 Bacillota bacterium | reverse complement strand
TATAACCCAGCTGCTCATAACCATCCATCAAAAGGGCTGCTGCCTTCTCATAATTCTTCCGGAGATCCAGCTTCTCGATGATCTCATTATCAGCTTTTTCCAGATTGATGCTGATAACATCCATCTGATTCTCCCCAAGGGCGTACATGGCATAGAGCTGCTCTGCCTCTGCGGCAGATTCTGTAAAATCCGCAGGCAGCATATCTTCCGCAGCATTATTCAGCGCGCTGAGCTCCTCCTGGCTGAAAAATGTCCAGCTGCTGTCCAGCGTGCAGCCGATCCCCAGAAACTCGTTTTCATAGGTATTGCCTTCCACCCGCCCCAGAGAAAAGGCCAGCTCCTCCTCAGCGGCAGGGCTTTTGTCTTCCATTTGCGGGCTGCCCTCTTCCCCGGGAACAGAAGCCGCCATGCAGGCAGAAAAGCACAGAAGCAAAGCAGAAAAAAGCAGAACCGCGATACATTTTTTCATTTTCCACACCCCCGAAAAAGCAGCACACTTTGTTTTTCATTATAGCAGCTTTCCTGTGTACCGTCAAGGCAGCATGCCCCCGAAAAGGGAGGCATCGATTCCCGACAAAAAGCCTGCATGCTTCTTTATGTATAATAAAGAAAACACCTTATATCAGCCGAAACAAATATAGTCAAAAAAACCAATATTTTCAACCAAAGTAAGCTGCAAAACATTGCCCTTTTGCCAATATATCAACACTAAAAATGCTTAATTCAGAGGAATTTTTTAATAATACTGTTTTTCTTCCCGCAGGAGACTGGAAAAAGCTATTATAATATGTTATAATATAATAATGCTTCTATATAAAAATTTTTGTTCCTACAAAACAAATAAATAAATCTGAATGGCCTGTATTCCCAAACGGAAATACAGTTGAAAGGAGCTTCTTATGCCCAAAAAACCGGAAAGCGCAGATGCACCTAAAAAAGGCTCTATTCTCCTGCGCTACAGCAGCCTGCTTGGTTATGACAGCAAAGGCAGAGCGAGGGAAAGGGGGTGGAGCAATGATGAGTTTGATGTAATCGATTCTTTCCATGAGGGCTTTTCCCTGCTCCTCCAGGAGCCGCCCTTCAACTTCTCCTTCTACGGCGGGATGGATTTGGGTAACCTGCCGGATATTTACCTGCTGGATTCGGACCCCAAATCCACATCAGTGATGGAGAAGATCACGATAGAAAAGCCGGAATCCTCCTTACGCAATGAAAAAAATCCCAGGCTGTGGCGGCAGCTCTACTGGGCAAGTTTCCAAAACAGAGTGCTGATCCGGATCCCCGGGGAGGACTACCCCCGCTTGCTGGAGATTGACAAAGATAGCCCGGTTTTGAGCACAACACAGATCCACGGAGCGCAGTATGTAGACAAGCCGCCCAAAAAGCCCGGGGCGGTGACGATGTTCTTCTATAACAATTTCGGCTGGTTCAAGGACAGTATCCAGCGCTACGCAGAGAAGATGAAGCTCTACCAGATGCAGCAGTCTCTTCCCCTGGCCTTGAAAAAAAACGCGGAAACTCTGGAAAGAAGCGGGAAGCTGCAGCAAGAAAAGCAAAGAATAGCTGAATTTAGCAATAGGGAAAAGCAGCTGAATAATCTATACGAAAAAAAGAAACAGTCCCAGGCTACTTTCAAGGAAAAAATCGAGGAAGCCCGGAGATCCGGCATCTATAAGGAGCAGATCGCAGAGTGCGCTGCCCTATCAGATGCTTGGCTGAATACTGGGGAGAATTTGTCAAAAATGGCAGTTAGCAGCATCAAGCAGCCGGAACGAACAATGTTCCGGGAGCCGGATATCGTTCTGGATGAAAGAGCCCGGGCTGCCATCGGTGCGCTCCTCACCCTGGAATTCCCGGAAGAAAAAGATGCTGCCAATGATCATAACAAAAATTTTCTGGAAAAGCTGCACAAAATTTCTACCACATATGCGGAGCTCAAAGAATTCAACAAGGGGCTAAAACAATATAACGCCGCTATTATGGATGACACCTCGACAGGCGAAGATATGCAAACGGTTTCTTTCGTGTCGAAGGCACTGAAAGCGGGCAGCAGACAGCTGCGTAAAATGTTGGACAATGGAGAAGGCATTAGCTCTGATTTTCTGCAGATATGCCGGATCAGCTGGATCGCCTTGCATGCCTACGAAAAATGCTCCAGCAAATTCAAAAAGCGGGTGGAGGAATGGGGCTTTACCAAAGATGATCTCTTCTTCCTTCGGGGCTGTAGTGAGCTTGGCCTGGCCTATGTGGAGGGGAAAGGCAGCCAGGAAGAACTGCTGCTGCACGCCGATACCGGCTACCCCCTGACGAGAGAAAAAATCCAGAGCCGCCTGGAAAAAATGCAGATGGGCTTTGCAGCCGAGAACTTCCTCAGTAAGGATAACTCGGAAGCGAAAGATAATGCCATAAAAATCGGTAAACAGTACGAAAAAGGCATTGATTTCCTGGAGAACACGAGAAAGAAATTTGGAAAAACGCCCAGCATGCAGAAGCTGGCTGATAAAGATCTGAAAGAACTGGGAGAGATTTTCAGCAAAAAAGAAAACTATACGGAGCATTTCCATTATGACAAACTGCTGCAAGAGCACAAGGAATTCAGCGCAAAGCAGAAAAAAGAGAAAATCGAGGCAATTCGCGCAGAACGCCAGGAAGAGCAGCATAGAATCCTTTATGGCAAACGCACGAAGGAACGCATTTTGAAGGAACAGCAGCAAAAGGAATCCGGCCCCTACCGGGAGAAGATCAATAAGCTTGATGAGATCCTGGAGGGCTCCGTTGCCTTTTTTGAAAATCTTTCAAAAAGAACCGCCCCGATCAATCGACCGAAACTCTTTCCTTCCATGGGCGGGGAGGTTTATACAGACGAATCCCGCAGCGCAGTCGCACTGCTGCTTTCAATAAGCGAAGACAGCGAACATATCATTTCTCTTTTGGACGAAATGCAAAACCCCAACTTTATGGAGCACCCCATCTCCGGCAAGAAGGATCAGCACGCCAAATGCCTCCTGCGGGTCAATAAACTTGCAGAAAAATCTATTGTTTCTGACTTGATGCTGGAGGAGAAAAACATAGCACCCCTTTATTACAAGGCCATAAATAATGGAATTAACGCCTGTCAGACACTGCTGGAGATCAATGATGGTCTGAGTCTGCATTTCATCCAGACAGCGGAAGCGACCCGACGACTGAGTATCGCCCTTGAAGGGAAGAATTCCCAGTGGTTGCGACGCGGGATGGAGAAGCTTGGTTTTACCAGTGAGCAGAATGCGCTGGCCCGTGGGTATGGCGAGCTGGCACGAGAATACACACGCGGCCTGAAAGCCCAGCGCGAGCTTCTGATGGCAGCCTCCCTGGGAGACAATCTGTCGCCGGAAAGAAATGCCTACCTTCTTTCCAGAATAAAGATGGGCAGGGAATGCGAAAAATTCCTGCTTCAGCTGAAGAACGAAACTGACAATGAGAAGCTCCAGCAGAAAGAGCAAATCATCAAAAACCTGGGCAAGAATTTCCTGAAGGGGAAAAATCCTCTGGAGGTGGAAGCAAAATGCATCCAGGAAGAGGATGGGATGCAGCTGCTGGCTATTGGAAATGATACCAAGGAGCTGGCAAAAATCATCGAAAGCGACCAGCCTTTGGAAAAGTTCCTCGCCGAAAAGAGGGAGGAGCACAAACTCAAAAATATCAAAAACAACGATTTCGAAGACAACAGTATCAATTCCGACTTCTCCAAAATGTTCCGGGATTCCATATCTTCCACGACCATTAGCCACAGCAAATAAAGCAGCTGAGAAGAAAAAATTTGAAGGTCGGCCTGCGCATATATGCGTGGGCCGACCTTCGTTTCCCTTCCCCTGCGGAAACGCCTCCGGAAGATTTTACTCTTCCTGTGCGGCAAAAGACCAGGAAAAGAGCCATGCATTTGCAGGCAATCCCGCCCATATGCTCCCGCACTGCACTGCTTTTTTCTGTGAAACCCACAGCAGCCGGGCCCGCTGCCCGGAAGGTGTGTGAACTGCATAAAAGAGAAGAGGTGCAGGATCAGCAGATGATCCGCACCTCTTCCCTTTTAATCATTTATCCGGAAGGCTGTACAAAAATGCACAGCAGCAAATCCGGTACAAGCAGCAAGCTTCAGATCACCAAAACTTCCCCTCGGGAAGACAGCCAGTCTTTTCCAGCGCAGCAATAAAAGTCGCCTGTCATCCCCGCATGCAAAGCGTCACTGAAGCCACCTTCAAAAACAAACGCAAAGCAAAATCACTATTTCTTCTTGGCAAGGCCAGACTGATTGCCGATGTATTCCGCTTTACCAAAGCCCAGGATCAGGCTGGCAATGAAGGGGAAGAAGAAGAGCAGTGCGCCCCAGCCGCCGCCTTTGCCAAAAGCCTTGGCGATGTAGCCGGCAACCTTTGCATGGAGGACGATCAGAACAATGCAGATAGCCAGTGCCAGCAGGTTCAGCACAAGGTTATCGAACATAGGAAGAACCTGCGCGGCGATAAGGCACCCCAAAGTAATCCAGAAAAACAGGGGTTTCCAGGCAAATTTAAAACGAATATAATCGCGGAAAAGCGGGATAAAAGCCAACCAAGCTTTTTCGCCGGCCTTTTTGAACATCTTAAAATAGCCAATGGCAGAAACAAAAAACCACACGATAGCAATAACGATGGTAAACATTCCGATAAAGCCGAGCACCGCAGAACCCATTGCCAATTCAGCGGGGTCCATTGCAGCAAGCATATTCGTCAATTCTTCGTTCATGTTTTTTCTCCTTTTCTTTTTAATATTTCAAACCACTGCGCTGGTCTAAAACACGATTCTTTTCCAATACATTTGCACGGGCAAGCCTGTTTAACGAAAGCATCTTCCCTGGCTCACGGAGAACAGCACCCTGCTGCTCCTTCTGCTTTGCAGTCAATATATATCAATAGTGCGCCTCAATGATTTTGGTTTCAAAATTTTTTATTTTTATAGATTTTATTTTTATAAAAATCTCCCGACCAAAGAAAAAACAACAATGCCCCGGCAATTATAATAATCACCGGGGCTCTGCACAAATGGCGCGCCCAGCGCGATTCGAACGCGCGACCTTTCGCTTAGGAGGCGAATGCTCTATCCTGCTGAGCTACGGGCGCAAATATGGGAGATTTACTACGATATATTTTACTCTTTTTGACCCGAGCCGTCAAGATATGTTATAATCAGAGCATCGAAAAGAAAGGGAGCTTTTCCCGATCAGAAAAGCAGCAGAAAAGTTTTACTATGGAAAAATACTTCAGCGACGATGATATTTTTTATATGCAGCATGCCCTGAAGCTGGCAGAACAGGCCGCAGAAGAGGATGAGGTGCCCGTGGGCGCGGTGATCGTCTCCGATGGGCGGCCGGTGGGCTGGGGCTATAACCAGCGGGAGCAAGGCCGGGATGCCACACTCCATGCGGAGATGAGTGCCATTCGCCAGGCCTGCGCCACACTGGGTGGCTGGCGCATCCCCAGGGCCACGCTCTATGTGACGCTGGAGCCCTGCCCCATGTGCGCCGGGGCTCTGGTCAATGCCCGCATTGAGCGGCTGATCTACGCAGCCCCGGACCCAAAGGCAGGGGCTGCCGGGACAGTGATGAACATTGTGGATCACCCTGTGCTCAATCACCGCATGACGGTGGAAAGCGGCCTGCTGGCAGAGGAAAGCGCCGCGCTGCTGCGGGCCTTCTTCGCCCGGAAGCGGGAGAAGCAGAAAAAAAATGCCGCAAGGCAGGAGGAAAAGGCAGACAACAACACAAAAGAGGAATAAACCTTCGGCACTTATCGACACAGCTACAGGCACGGCAGTTTAAACTGCTGTGCCTGTTCTTTTCTCCGGCGCTTCGAACTTTCGCAGGCTCTGCTGAAAGCTCTTTTCCCCGCCCCACAGGACTTTCCTGCTATGACCTTTGCCGGATAGCTTCCCTGCTGGCAGGCAGACCGCCCGAAAAAAGAGGAGAAAAGGGTGCGCAGCAGAAAAGGCTTGACAAAGAGAGGACCCAGGGTATATTATTTATATAGTTAATTACTCAACTAACTAACTAAAAGAGGTGCGTATAAAAATGCCTTTTTCCGAAGAAGGCCCCATCTTCCTGCAACTGGCAGAACAGCTGGAGGATGCCATCCTCAGTGGTGCCTATCCGGAAGAAACGCAGATTCCTTCCATCACGGAATACTCCCTGCTCTATAAGATCAACCCCGCTACTGCGCTGAAGGGAATCAACCTGCTGGTGGATGCCGGGCTGCTCTACAAAAAACGGGGCGTGGGCATGTTTGTAGTCAAAGGAGCCCAGGAACAGCTGGCAAAAAGGCGGCAGGCAGACTTTTACCGTGATTATGTGCTCCCACTGAGCAGAGAGGCCCAGCGTCTGGGCCTGCGCAAAGAAGAGCTGGAAAATCTGATAGAAAGAGGTTTGAACGAGCATGAAGATTGAACTCCAGAACATAAGCAAGCATTTTGGCAGCACCATCGCCCTGGATCAAATCAACCTGACTCTGAAGGAAAACCGCATCTATGGGCTGCTGGGTAACAATGGCGCAGGAAAAAGCACCCTGCTGAACATCATCACCAACCGCATCTACCCCACAGAGGGGCAGGTGCTGGCAGATGGGGAATCCATCTTCGAAAACGACCGTGCTCTGGGGAATATCTTCCTTATGGGGGAACAGAATTATTATCCTGAGGACATGCGGGTGAATAAGGCTTTTCAGGCCGCAGAAATTTTTTATCCCCATTTTGATATGCCGAAGGCACTGGAGCTTTCCCGGCAGTTTGGCCTGAATACCAAAAAGAAGATCAGCAATCTTTCCACCGGCTACGCCTCCATCTTCCGGCTGGTGCTGGCACTTTCCGTGAATACGCCCATCCTGCTGCTGGATGAGCCGGTGCTGGGGCTGGATGCCCAGCACAGAGATTTGTTTTATCGCCTGCTGCTGGAAAAATATGCAGAATCCCCCTGCACCATCCTGCTTTCCACCCACATCATCCAGGAGGCGGCGAATCTGCTGGAGCACGTGCTGATCCTCCACAATGGGCGCTTGTTGAAGGATATGCCCGTGGAGGAACTGCTCCGCGGCGCTTATACCGTCTCCGGCCCGGCAGTGCTGGTGGATCAATACCTGCTGGGGAAGGAAGCACTTTCCGTACAAAGCCTGGGTGGCCTGAAAAGCGCGACCCTGCAGCAGGGCAATGGCCTGCCAAGGCCGGTAGAGGGGCTGCAATTCGCCCCGGCTACTTTACAGGACTATTTCATCAGCTTGATGCGAGAGGAGGAAGAATCATGCTGAAAATGAATCTGCGCCCTATGCTCCGCTATACACTGCGGGACAGCCTGCGGGCTATGTCTGTTTTTTCCCTGGTCATGCTGCTGGTATTGATTTTTATCCCACTCATGTTCTATCTGACATCCCCGGACGGTGGAGAGGTCCACTTTTCCTCCTTTTCCATGGCAGCGGCCATTTTCAGCCTGGTCAGCGGCATTGTGGGCAGCCGGGAATACCTGCGCATGGGCATCCAGCACGGCATCGGCCGCCGCAGCGGCTTCCTTGCTCTGCTGAGCACCGCAGTTTGCAGCAGCCTGCTGCTGGCGATCTTCGGGCAGCTTCTGCTGCTTTTTGGGCAGGCAGTCTGGAACAGCACTGAGATCATCTTTTATACAGATCTCTACCAGATTCTCTACCTGCAGGATGCGGAAGCTGTTCTCAGCCTGGGGCAGCATGGGGAAGCAGCACTCTGCACAGCCAGCCTCTGCCTGGCCGCACAGGCAGCCGGCATGTTCATCTCCCTGCTCTTTTATCGGTTGAATAAATTCTGGAAGCTGGTGGCGGGCGTTGGCGCACCCATCCTCTTCTTCATAATTCTACCGGCTTTCCTATCTGCACTGCCGCCCAGCTCTCCCCTATTGGGAGCATTGTCGGCCTTGGGCAAATGGTTCGGGGCAGCAGTTTCTTCCTGGATCCTTTTCTTCTTGATCGTGGCGCTGTTGGCAATGGCGCTGAACTGGCTGCTCTGCCGAAAGGCAGCCATCACTGCAGCAAAATAGAGCTTTCCCCTCCCCCGTCCGGAGCGCATTCCGGCGGGGGAGTTTTTTGCAAGCGGAAAATTTGCTGCCACAGATAAGCGCAAAACAGACCCTTTGCCGCAGAGGCTGTGGACTTCCGAAAATCCGCTGCAAAGCGCTTCAGCCGCTTCCGACAGCAGCTGGATGGCAGCAAGGGGGAAGCAGCAGTCCCGGCCCGGGAAAAGACCAGGCAGCCGGATCGCTCCGGCTGCCTGGCCCTTCCATATAATGATCCTTATAATGCTCCTTCCCCATGACATAAAAACGCTGCAGGCTTCTGCTCAGATGATGATGCAGATGATCCCGCCGCCGGTATCGTTCACGATGCGCTGCAGGGTATCTGCCAGCTTCTCCCTAGCCTGCTCCGGCATGCGGTAGAGCTTCCCGGAGATGCCTTCGCTGACCAGATCGTAGAGGGATTTCCCGAAAACATTGGTCTGCCAGATGCGCTGGGGGTCATCCTCAAATTCGCTGGTGATGTAGCGCACCAGCTCCTCGCACTGGCTCTCTGTGCCGATCATGGGGGTGATCTCTGTCAGCACATTGGCACGAATAATATGATAGCTGGGCGCGGAAGCCCGCAGGCGCACCCCGAAATGCCCGCCGGTGCGGATCAGCTCCGGCTCCTCCAGATACATCTCATCCAGGCAGGGGTTCACCACCCCATAGCCCACTTCGCCCACCTCTGCCATAGCTGGGCTGATCTTCCGCCATTCCCGGGCAGCGGCGGCGAATTCCCGCATCAGAGGGAGAATATCCTGCTCGCCCCGGATCTCCGTCCCGGCGTATTCGCTGAGCACCCGATGGAAGAGGCCCTCCGCAGCATCCACCTGGATGGCCGCCTTCCCGCTGCCCAGCTCCAGGCTGTTCAGATGCACACCCCCTGCCAGCTCATTCAGATCCAGCTGCTCCAGCATGGCGGAGATATCCCGCACCTTTTTCACTTCCAATGCGGCGCTGTTTACATCCCGCTCAAAGCGCTGCCGCAGCCAATGCTCCTGCTCCAGCGCCTCAACCCAGGGGGGCAGGCCCACGCTGATCTCGCTGACGGGGAATTCGTACAAGGCCGCATCCAGCACAGTCAGGATATCCTCTTCATCCATATTCAGAACATCCAGCACCAGCACAGCCACGCCGTACTGCTCGCTCAGCTGTTCCGCCAGCGTCTGAGCCCTTTCCCCGTCCGGGTCAGAGCTGTTGACCACGATGACAAAGGGCTTTCCCAGCTGCTGCAGCTCGCTGATGACCCGCTCCGCTGCGGGGGCATAGGCCTCCTGGGGCAGCTCCCCGAAGCTGCCGTCCGTCAGCATCACCACGCCAATGGTGCTGTGCTCCCGGATGACCTTTTCCGTGCCGGTCTCCGCTGCTTTTTCGAAGCTGACCGGTTCCTCGAACCAGGGGGTAGAGACCATGCGGGGGCCGTCCTCATCCGCGAAGCCACGGGCGCCTTCCACCCCATAGCCCACGCAATCCACCAGGCGTACCCGGAACTGCAGGTCGGTCTCTCCGTTTTCCGCATCCCCCAGGCGAATCTCCACCGCCTCTGCCGGGATGAATTTGGGCTCCGCGGTCATCACCGTTCGCCCGGAGCCGCTTTGGGGCAGCTCATCGATGGTACGGCTGCGCTCATGGGCATCTTCGATATTGGGAAGGACCAACGACTCCATGAAGCGCTTGATGAAGGTGGATTTCCCGGTACGGACCGGGCCCACCACGCCCAAATAGATATCACCGCCGGTACGCTCGGAGATATCTTTCAAAACATCAAAAGTTTCCACTCTTTTCCCTCCCTCGTTTTGCAGAATAAAAAAAGTATGGAGCGCTGTTGCCAGCGTTCCATACTTTTTATGACGAGAGGGGCTTTTTTATTCCTGCGTTAAAGATCAGTGGGCAGAGCCGCTGCCCGTCAGGGGGACATCCAGATAAAGCTTGTCGTAAACATCTTCAAAGGCCAGCTTGCTGCCCTGCCAGATGCGGCAGGTAACGCCCGTCCATTCCAGCTCACCGCCATAATAGCCTTCGATCACAGCCCGATAGGGGTAGGGGCCGAGGATCTGCTGATAGCCCAGGACGAAGCTGGTCTGGACGAAAGCCCGGGCCCGGTCGATCTGGTCAGCAGCCGCTTTTTTGGGGAATACCCAATCCACATAGAGCTGACCATCCTGCAGATAGACCTGATGCTGCTCCAGCTGGGAAAGATTCCACTGCCGCACATCCGTGAGCAGCTCCGTGGATTCCCCGGCATCTGTCAACGCCAGGGCGTCGGCGGGGATTTCCAGCTGTGGGGCCTCGCCGAACTGGGGCAGAAGCAGGGCCGCCGCCAGCAGGATGAGGCAGAGAGCAGCGGGGATGAGGAAATACTTAGAGTGCGCTTTGTTCTTTTCCGGCATGTTCATGACCTCCTTTTGGGAATTCTCTTTCTCTTCGGGGGTTACAAAGGGCTGCTATATGTATCTGAAAGCCCGCAGCGGCGAGCTGAAAACACAGCTCCGGGAGGCTTTATTCCCAAAGCAGCTCTGCTTCTTCATCGGGGGAAGGCTCTTCTGCGGGCAGCTGGAGAATCGCAATCTCCTCCAGCAGCTGCTCCAGCGTTTTTCCGCTGATCTGATCCTCCAATTCCAACTCATCCAACAGATTTCTCTGCACACAGGTGACAGTGCGTCCACTCTCCGTCAGGCCGGTGCTGGTGGCCAGCTCCTCCCGCTCACTCCGGGGAAGGAAAAGATTGGAGCGCCATTCTGCGATCCCCTCCGCATCAAAAGCGATCACATAAGGCTCCAGGGCCGGATAATAGATCCGCTCACTGGGTCTATAGGCCAAAAAGAGCAGCACTTTCTCCCCCGGAACCGGCTCCATATAAAATTCATGAGGAACTTCGATCTCATAAGGATCATGCATGGTGGCCTCTTTGAGAATGACGCCGGTCTTCTCATCCAGGATCATATTTGTGATCTCACCCTTGATCTGCCACATATAGGGGATATCCACGATGATGCTGCCCGGCTCTACATCTCCTTTCAGGCACTGCTCCACAGTGAAGCGATAGTAGTGACGCTCAAGATGGCTATTCTCTGATTCCTTGATGGGGTTAAAGGGATCACTTGGGATGCTCACCGCCTCCTGAAAAGCAGTGAATTCACCCAAAACCACACGGGTGGCTGTTTCATACATGCGCTGCAGGCTGCTGCCCATTGGATAATCTCCGTACCGGCCCAGGCTGAAGGTCGTAAACTGGCTCATATCCGTTCCCTGGGGAAATTCCTCCGGGGCGGAGGCTTCCGGATCGGTAGGAGCCGAAGCATCGGCGGGGACTTCCAGCTGTGGGGCCTCGCCGAACTGGGGCAGAAGCAGGGCCGCCGCCAGCAGGATGAGGCAGAGAACAGCGGGGATGAGGAAATACTTAGAGTGCGCTTTGTGCTTTTCCGGCATGTCCATGACCTCCTTTTCATGAATCCTCTAAGAAAAAGGTATATGTATGACTCGGCACGGCATCAAAGAAAACAAGGGAGCCGCACCCCCAGAAATGCACGAATACCAAGCTATTTGAGCAAAAAGACCAAAATAAAAGCGGATGCTATTTTATTTCTTTGCATTAGAAAAATAAATACCAGATTATTACTCTATTTTCAAATAAATTATATCGCAAAACAAAGCATCTGTCAACAAAAAAAAACCTGCTTGCCAGCATTCCGGCAAGCAGGTGAATCGATATCAAATTTATTCTTCTTCGCTGCGATATGTACGGCGCATCAGCTCCATCATGGCAGAGCGGGGATCCTCTCCCTCATAAAGAACCTGATAGCACTTATCGCTGATGGGGGTATCCACCTGATAGAGGCGGGAAAGCTGATGCACGCATTCCGTAGCGTAAGCCCCCTCCACCACCATGCCCATCTCTTCGATGACCTGCTGGCAGGGAATGCCCTGACCGATGCGCACACCGGCCCGATAATTGCGGCTGTGCCGGGAGGTACAGGTGACGATCAGATCCCCCACACCGGTCAGCCCGGCAAAGGTGGCGGATTTCGCACCCATAGCCAAACCCAGGCGGGTCATTTCCGCCAGGCCGCGGGTCATCAGGGCAGCTTTGGCATTGTCCCCCATGCCCAGACCATCCAGAATACCGGCGCAAAGCGCGATGACGTTTTTCATGGCGCCGCCAACCTCCACACCGATCAGATCACTGTTGGTATAGACCCGGAAATAGCTGTTGCTGAAGGCTGCCTGCACTGCCTGCAGCACAGGCAGGGGCGCGCCGGATACCGCCACCAGCGTGATCTGCTCCCGGGCAACTTCCTCCGCATGGCTGGGCCCGGAAAGTGTCACGCAATGGTATCCGGGACAAATTTCCTGCAGGATCTGAGAAAGGCGACGGGTACCACTCTGCTCAAAGCCCTTCGCCACATTCAGCAGCAGGGCAGCCTCCTGCAGGAAGGGCCGGGCCTGCGCCGCCACCTCCGGCAAAGCCGGAGAAGGAACAGCGAAAAGCACCAGCTCTGCCCCGGAAACAGCCGACATCTCCGTGGTCAGTTTCAGCTCCGGCGGCAGCTTTTTCCCGGGCAGAAACTGCTTGTTCTCCCCATCTGCCCGCATATCTTCAATTTGCTGCGGCATCCAGCTCTGCAGCGTCACATCATGGCCGTTCTGGCACAGCAAGCAGGCCAGTGCTGTTCCCCAGCTGCCTGCTCCCAGGATGATTATTTTCATAAATTACTTTCTCCGCAATACTTTACGTTCTGTACCCTTTTTGATCTGCTCAATATTTTTCTTATGACGCAAGGCAACCAAAGCAGCGGCGATCAGGAAAAAAAGAGAAACCGGCCATGGCTGCATGGTCGCCAGGCAAAGAGGAAAGGCCATTGCTACGCCAATGCAGGAGCCCATGGAAACATAGCCACTGATCAGGATCACCACAGCCCAGATGCCAAAGCAGATGGCAGCGATCCCCGGAACCAGCACAAAGCCGATGCTCAGGGTGCAGGCCACCCCCTTCCCTCCCTGAAAACTGAGCCAGAGCGGGAAGAGATGCCCCAAAAAGGCCGCCAGCGCAGTGCAGACAGCCAGGCCGGAGCCCTCCAGCTGCAGGGCGATCCAGGTCGGCAGCGCACTTTTCAGGCAATCACAGAGAAAGACCATGGCACCGATAACGGGGCCGGCTGCACGGGTGGAATTGGTGCTGCCGGGATTCCCGGAGCCGAATTTGCGGATATCAAGGCCGTTTTTCAGTTTGACCAGCAAATAGGCGCAGGGGATGGACCCCATCAAGTACCCGAAAATAATAAGAATAATCCAGCTTGGCCACATAAGCTTTTCCTTTCTCCCCCGGGCTGCATACCCATTCTGGGACTATAGTCTACTCCTCATCCTTCTCCCGTTTCCGCCAAATCAGTGAAATGGGCGTCCCGGCGAATCCAAAGGCCTCCCGCAGCTTGTTTTCCAAATAACGGGCATAGGAGAAATGCATGAGCTCCGGTTCGTTGAGAAAAATCACGATCTTCGGCGGCTTCACACCCACCTGTGTCGCATAGAGAATCTTCAATCGACGGCCGTTCACAGTAGGCGGTGGGTTCAATGCCACAGCTTCCCGGATCACTTCGTTCAGCTGGGCAGTGGGAACACGACGGCTGTGCTGCTCAGAGATAAAATCCACCAGCGGCAGGATCTTATCGCAACGCTGCCCGCTCTTTGCGGAAACAAAGAGGGTCAAGGCATAGCTGGCAAAGCCCAGCTCCTCCTTGATCTCATCCTCAAATTTCTTCATGGTGTTGGTCTCTTTTTCCGGAAGATCCCATTTGTTCACCACCACCAAAAGGCCGCGGCCAGCCTCATGGGCATAGCCCGCGATATGCTTATCCATATCGGTGATACGATCCACCGCATCGATCACCACCACGCAGACATCCGAACGATCAATGGCATTCAGTGCCCTGCTGACACTGTAATGCTCTGCCGGTTCATTGATTCGGCATTTGCGGCGCATCCCGGCCGTATCAATGATCACATAATCCCGGCCATCCCGACTCAATCTGGTATCAATGGCGTCACGGGTAGTTCCGGCGATATTAGAAACAATGACCCTCTCCTGCCCCAGCAAGCGGTTGACCAGAGAGCTTTTGCCCACGTTGGGGCGGCCAATCATAGCCAGCTGTACCTGATCCCCTTCAGCCTCTGCCGCATCCACAGGGGGCAGGTGCTGAATGACCGCATCCAGCAGATCCCCGATATTCAGGGCGTGAACTGCGGAGACCGGGATAGGCTCACCCAGACCCAGAGCATAAAAATCATAGACCGGCAGCATACTTTCGGGCTTCGTGAAATCATCCGTCTTGTTTGCAGCCAGGATGATCGGCTTCCCACTGCGGCGCAGCAGCTCTGCCACATCCTCATCATCAGATGTCAGGCCGGCCTGCATATCCACAACAAAAATAATAGCCTGAGCTTCCTCGATAGCCAGCTCTGCCTGCTGTTTCACCTTGCCGTAGATGAGTCCTTCTTCTGTATTGAATTTGATGCCGCCCGTATCGATCAGGGTAAATTCCCGATCCAGCCACTCCCCGTCCCGATAGAGACGATCCCTGGTGATGCCCGGGGTATCCTCCACGATGGCATGGCGGGCGCCGATAATCCGGTTGAAAAGGGTGGATTTCCCCACATTCTCCCGGCCAACGATTGCAACGATAGGTTTTGCCATAATTACTCCTGATTCTCATAAAATACTGCATCCAGCAGAGAAGCCGCATGGGAATCCACAATGCTGATGGGGATACGCAGGCGCTCCGAAAGCTGCTCCACAGTAACATCATCCAAAAAGATATCTTCATCAAACTTCAGCATATTATCGGGAATGATCAGGCGATCAAAGGCCCCCGGACGGATCTGCTTCATAATGCAGGAAGCTGTCAGCAGCCCGGTGACAGTGACCGTTTCCCCGAAATGGCTGTTGGGGATCGCCAGCAGCTCCACATTCGCCCCAGGGATCCGGGACATCTCACTGACGGCATCCCCAAGCACAGCAGCACCACAAATGCCGCTGACAATGCCAATATGCTCGCCATCAGCCTGCTCCGGCAGATTCCTGCGGCATTGTTCCCACTGCTGCAGGAAAAGCGCAGCCATGCCGATCCCATCTTCGATCTGGGCGAAATCCCCATAAATCGCAGCCGGGGGAAAAGGCTGACCACAGCGGATATAGAACTCATCCGCTGCAAAAACAAAGGAATCCCCGTGCTCAGCCCGGGCTTTTTCCTGATAGCCCTCGATCAAACGAATAATCTCCCGGGCTTCCTTCGGAGTAAAAAGCCGCAGCTCCGGATTCTTCTGATACTTGGTGATCCCCACAGGGACCACAGCCACAGACAGGATACCGGGATGCAGCGCATAAAGGGCATCCAGTGTCCTCTGCAGATGCTCGCCGTCATTGATCCCCGGGCAAAGTACGATCTGCGCATGGATCTGCGTTCCACCGGCAATCAGCCGCTGCAGAGTGAGCAGGATCTCCGCAGGCTCCTTCCGCCCCAGCATACGCTGGCGCAGCAAAGGATCAACCGTATGCACAGAAACATAAAGCGGGCTCAGATGCAGCGCAGAAATGCGCTGATAATCCGCTTCATCCATATTTGTGCAGGTGACATAATTCCCCTCCAGAAAGCTCATGCGGTAATCGTCATCCTTCAGCAGGAGGGAGGCCCTGGGCTTGGGGGGGAGCTGATCAATAAAGCAGAACAGGCAATGATTCCGGCAGGGACGGATCCGGTCAAAGACATTGGAGGCAAAGACCAGGCCGATCTCCTCATCCGCATCCTTTTCCAGCTCGCACATCCAGATCTCGCCATCCGGCTTTTTGATCTCCATCAGCAGAAAATCCTCTGCACAATGATAGTTATAGTCGATCAGATCGGAAACCTGCTCGCCATTGATACTGAGAAGCTCGTCTCCGGCTTCAATGCCGATTTCCTCCGCGATGGAGTCCGGCAGAACTTCGATAATTTTTCCACGCATAGGCTTTTCCTTCTTATTATGCTAGCTCTTATTATTACCTAAAACAGGGAAATAGTCAAGCAGGGGGAAGAGAGATAAAGGCAGAATCCACCGAAAGAGAAATCTCCCCGGGCATAAACAAAAAAGCCCCTCGCGTGGAGGGGTTTTTGTTCCGGTGTGGCATGGTGCCGGTGACCGGGGTCGAACCGGTACGATGTTGCCATCGTGGGATTTTAAGTCCCATGCGTCTGCCTATTCCGCCACACCGGCAAGATTTGGAGGCGCCACCCAGATTTGAACTGGGGGTAAAGGATTTGCAGTCCTCTGCCTTACCACTTGGCTATGGCGCCACAAGCAAAAATTATATTATCATACTTTCCTGAAAAAAGCAAGCCCTGCGGCGAAAAAATTTCTGTTTTCCCGAAAAACAAGGCTGCAGCAAAGCCCTGCTCCCGGAAGGACAGGGGGCAGGGCTGTGGATCAGTTTCCGAAGATGACTTTGAGGAAGAGGAGCAGCAGCACCACCAGGATGATGGGCTTCACCACCTTACCCCCGTTCTTGATGACCAGGCCGGCACCGATATAATGGCCCAGCAGGCAGAAGGCCCCGGCAACCAGGCCCAGGGGGATAATGCTTTCCCCGTTCAGCAAAAAAACGATCAGGCTGCCAAAATTGGAGGAAAGATTCACCAGCTTCACGTTCCCGGAAGAGATCCGCACATCCATCTTGGCAAGCTGGGTATAGATCAGCAGCAGAAAGGTACCCGTCCCGGGGCCGTAAAAGCCATCATAGCAACCGATAAGAAAAGAGGCTGACAGAACGATCAGCATTTGCTTTTTTCCGGATACGCGCAGGCGCTCTTCCTCCGGAAGCTCCATCTCCTTTTTCCGCAGCATAAAGAAGGCGATCACCGGCAGGCAGGCCAAAAGCAGATACTCCACAATACGCTCATCCACCAGCAGCACCAGTTCGGCACCGATCATAGAGCCAAACACCGCCAGGACCATGGAAGGCAGGCCCAGGCGCCAATTCACATACCCCTTTCGCACATAGCGGGCTGTGGAAACAGTGGTGCCGATGCAGGAGCTCAGTTTATTTGTAGCCAGTGCCTGATGGGCAGGGACCCCACAGATCAAATACGCCGGCAGAGAGATCAAACCACCACCGCCGGCAATGGAATCCACCAATCCAGCCAGAAAAACCAGAGGGCAAACCACCAGAAAGCTTTGCCAAGTCAACTCAAACATAAAACAGCTCCTTACTCTTTTTTCGGGATCACAGGGAGAACCCCTATTCTTTTTTCGACAACGCAGCAGCAAGACATGCATTCAGCCATTCCAGAACATCCTGAAAGACTTCCTCCCTGTTCGTTTCATGGATCATCTCATGGCGACCACCGGGATAGAGCAGCATTTCCACCGAAGCTCCACCACTGCAGAGGCGGCGGTAGACCCTGCTCACTCCGTGCCCCCAGGCACCAACGGCATCCTCTCTCCCGGAAAGCAGCAGGATCGGCAGCTCGCGGCAGGGATGGGAAGCACGCTCACAGCGCTCCACATGGCGGAGACCACGGAGAAGCTCCGCATAGAAATCCAGATCCGGATAATAGCTGCAAAGGGGATCTGCCGCATGCAGGCAGCAAAGCTCCTGATCCCGGCTGATCCATGCCAGAGGGTGCCCCTCCTTCCGGAAGGGATAATTGCAGAAAGACAGGATCGCCTTATGCAAAAACGGGCTGTGCCCATGCTTTCCCTTCAGCAGGCTGAGACAGCGTAGCAGAAAAAGGCCGAGCGAACAGAGCCGTGGCCCGTAGCTGCCTGTTCCGGAAAGGATTATCCCGGCATAAGCCCAGGGCTCCCGCAGCTGCAGCTCCCGCAGGAGGAAGCTGCCCATGCTGTGCCCCAAAGCAAAGCATGGCAAGCCGGGAAAACCATGCTGCAGGATGGCCCGAAAGCTACGGATATCCTCCAGCATATGCTGCCAGCCATTCCGCTCTGCCAGGCTGCCCACACAGCAGCCTGGCGGGATACTTTCCCCATGCCCCAGATGATCGGCAGCAGCAAGCACCCAGCCCCGGCTGCTTAAAAACGAGGCCAGCTCCTGATAGCGCCCAGCGTATTCATTCATCCCATGGAGGACCTGCAAAATGCCAAGATAGGGCTCTTCATCCGGAAGCCAGATCCGGGCATGGATCTGCCCGCTTCCGGAATGATCGGCAAAAAACAGTTTTTTCTGCATCATAAACAAACTCCCTGCCAGAAAGCCACCCGCCCCGGAGCGGAAAAGCCCTTTTCTCTACAGAGAAAAGGGCAATACTTTGCTTCTGACTAAATTATGCACCTACCGGGAAAAAAAGTCAACAGAAAGAAGACAAGCCACTCTCTTCTCCGCTGGACAGAAAAAATTTTGCAAAATACGCGAAATAACGCTTAAGCATCAAAAACGCCGATCGTCGCAGGAAAATATTTCCTGCATAAAATGGAAAAATATTAGCGAATGCTGTCGCTTATTCGTATCCTTCACTTTTAGTGGTGAATTCTCTGCACAGCAGAAAAAATCTTCTTCCGCCGGAAATCCGCAG
>JAUMYD010000143.1:2743-4755 GCA_030528765.1 Bacillota bacterium | reverse complement strand
GAGCTGTCCGGTCATGTACCGATCGTTGACGATTATCTCGAAACCACCGTTCCCGGCATCTATGTGGCCGGTGACGTGAGCGGCATTGAAGAAGCCAGCTCCGCTATGGTGGAAGGCCGCCTGGCCGGTCTCTCTGCCGCAGCCAGCCTGGGCTATGGCAAGGAAGAAGCCCCCGAGCTCCAAAAAGCTGCCATGGCTGAACTGGATGAGCTGCGTGCCGGCCCCATGGGTGAAAGAATCCGCATGGGTCTGGAAAAAGTTGCTGCGAAGGGAGGAGCAAAATAATGCTTATCAATGATGGTATCCCGACCAAAGAAGATCTGGCGAAGGTCATGCCTTCTCCGGAACGTCTGGCTGCAGGCCCGGTCTCTATCGCCGAATGCTTCCAGAATATTCCCTGCAATCCCTGCGTGAAAGCTTGCCCCCGCAATGCGATCACCATGCCCAATTCCATCAATGATACTCCGCAGGTCGATCATGAAAACTGCAACGGCTGCGGCGTATGCGTTGGTAAATGCCCTGGTCTGGCAATCTTTGTTGTGGATATGACTTACAGCGAAGAGTTTGCTTTGGTTAAATTCCCCTTTGAATATGTTCCCGTTCCGGAAGTTGGCCAGATGGCCTGCGGCCTGAATCGCTCCGGCGAAGAAATGGGTTGGTTCGAAGTAGAAAAGGTTATCTCCGGCGGGAAAAAGAATAAAACTTATACCATCTCGCTGAAAGTGCCGAAAGACCTGGCCATGGAAGTCAGAAACATCAAGGTTGGGGGGTATAAATAATGGCTGATCAGATTCTTGTCTGCCGCTGCGAAGATATTACCAAAGAACGCCTTTTGGAAGTGATTGCAGAAGGTTATGAAACGATCGACGAGATCAAAAGAGCTACCCGCGCCGGTATGGGCCCCTGCCAGGGTCGTACTTGCCGCCAGCTGATTGCCCAGGAATTGTCCAAAATCTATGGCGTTCCTATGGAAGAAGTGCTTATGCCCACTTTCCGCGCTCCGGTCAAGCCCATCAGCATGGGTACGCTGGCTGACGCTCATAAAAAAGGAGGAGAATAAGCCATGAAAAAAGCGTATGATATTATTATCGTGGGCGGCGGTATTGTTGGTTGTTCCATCGCCTTTGAAATGGCAAAACGCGGTCACAGCAATATCTTGCTGATCGAACGCGGCTATCTGTCCGGTGGTGCTACCGGCCGCTGCGGTGCCGGCATCCGCCAGCAGTGGGGCTCTGTTCTCAACGCTACTCTGGCTGTTGAAAGTACTCATATTTTCGAAAATCTGGAAGAATACACCGGTTATAAGGGCAACTGCGGTCTGAACCAGGCTGGTTATCTGCTCATCGCCTGCACTGAAAAAGAATGGGATCAGTTCCAGAAGAACCTGGAAGTTCAGCATCAGCTGGGCGTTGATTCTTATCCTGTCGACCTGGAAAAAGATGTCTACAAATATGTTCCCTTTATCAATACCGATGGTATATACGGGGCTACTTTCTGCCAGAAAGACGGCCACGCTGATCCCTTCCACTGCACCTTTGCTTATGCTTATGGTGCTCGCCAGCTGGGCGTGGACATCCTCACTTACACGGAAGTCCTTAAACTGAAGGCTGAAGGCGGCAAGATCAAGGGCGTCTCCACTACCAAGGGCGATTTCGAAGCTCCCATGGTCATCAACTGCGCCAATGCTTGGGCTCCCGATCTGGCTGCCCAGGTTGGCGATGAGATCCCCGTATTCCCCGAACGCCATCAGGCTCTGGTCACGGAACCGGTGGCTCCCATGGGTCCCAATGGTCCCATGCCCATGGTCATGTCCTTCCATCGTAAATTCTACGTACAGCAGTCCCCCCATGGCAGCTTCATCATGGGCATTGCGGAAACTGAACCCGTCAGCTTCAACATCCGTTCCAGCTGGCAGTTCCTGGAAGAATGCTGCGGCGTGATCTGCGATACTCTGCCTGCTCTCCGCGGTCTGCGCGTTGTCCGTCAGTGGGCTGGCCTTTACGATATGAGCC
>JAUMYD010000143.1:0-2733 GCA_030528765.1 Bacillota bacterium | reverse complement strand
CCATCATTGATTTCTCCAAGAATGCAGAAGGTCTCATCACTATCTGCGGTTTCTCTGGCCACGGCTTCATGGTTGCGCCTCGTACCGCGATCCTGGTTGCCAAACATCTCTGCAATGAGCAGGATGACCTGGATATCAAGCGTTTCTCTGCCGATCGTTATCGCACCGGCGAGCTGCTGCTGGAACCCTCTGTCGTTTAATCTCTGCAATATTTTTGGAGCTGCGCCGCGTCCTGCGGCGCAGCTTTTCTTTTTTTTCGGGAAAGATTCCGGAAATCTTCCTTGCTGTTTGTTCTGCGTATTGTTATAATAAAGAGTATGAAAATAAAAGCTACAAAAGAGAATAAAGGATCCAGATCGCTACGGATTTCTGATTTGCTGGCAATCTTGGTATTGCTTGTCATCCTTGGATATTTATTTAGTTTGGCTTTTAATTATATGCACTACCTTAGCCTGGAGATCTGCCCCGTGGAGCGCAGCACTGTGGTTGTGGATTATCCGGCGCAAGTGGTGGTTCTGCGGAAAGAATATCCCGTCCAGGCTGGCCAGGAGGGACTTTTTACGCCCAGCTTGGAGGAAGGCCAGCGTGTGAAGGCTGGTGAGCAGATCGGTTATATCCAGTGGGAGCAGGGGCCGAAAACCCCCGTTTTGGCCAGCCATAGCGGGGTGGTTTCCTATGTGGTTGATGGCTGGGAGGGAGTTCTTACCCCGGAAAAAGCTGAAAATACGGATTGGTTGATGGTCTTGGAAGCTCTGGAGGAGAATTCTGTCCGGGGCAGGGAAGATGGCGCTCCGGATCTTTCCGCAGGGCGCACTGTGGCCAAGGTGGTGGATAACCTGATCAAGCCTACACTTTTTTTCCATGCCCAGCAGCTGCCGACCTCCTTGAGCGATGAGGCATCCTGCCTCTTCCTGCTGAAAGAGGATCAGGATGGTACGCAGCCCCTGCAGGCGAGTACCGGCGAAATTATTCAGCTGGCAGATGGAAGTAGCTATTTTTTTGCGGAACTGGATACGATCGATTCGCGCATGGATATCTGCAGAAGTCAGCATGTTTCCATCATCGATCAGACTGTATCTGGTATCAAAATCCCCCTTTCTGCCCTGCAATGGGATGAAAGAGGGCTCTCCACCTTTGTTTTTACCTGTACCCACAGCCACGTGGAGCAGGATGAGGTTCAGCTTTTGTATCGGGGAGAAGATTTTGCTATTGTGGAGGGCTTGTCCTTGGGGGATCAGGTGATCGCCAACCCGGGAAGAGCAAAGGAAGGGCAAAGGATTTATACAAAATGAATCGCCGGAGAAAATCTCTGAGCAGAAAAATGTGAAAAGTTGAGAGTGAAATATAATGGAAAATATCGCTGAAAACATAGCTGCAGTGCAGAAAAAAATTGCTGCCGCTCAGGAACGGGGGCTGCATTCTTCAAAAAATATTCAACTGCTGGCGGTTTCAAAAACTTATCCTATAGAGCGGATCCGGGAGGCCGTTGCTGCCGGGCAGCTTGCCTTTGGGGAAAACAGAGTGCAGGAGCTTGTTGAGAAATTCGAGCATGAACCGGAGCTGGGGTGGCATTTGATCGGCCACCTGCAGACGAATAAAGTAAAATATCTTATCGGAAAAACACGCTTGATCCACTCGCTGGACAGCATGGAACTGGCGAAAGAGATCGAGAAGCGCAGTGCCGCACAGGCTCTGCAGACGAATGTTCTTGTGCAGCTGAATATTGCCATGGAAGAGACAAAAAGCGGCCTGGAAGAGGGCGAGCTGTCGGATTTTCTGGATGAGGTTTGTTCCCTTCCTCACCTGCGGGTCTGCGGCCTGATGACGATCGGCCCCCACGTGGAGCAGCCAGAGGAGATCCGTTCCGTTTTCTCCCGCCTGCGGCAGCTGCGAGATGCACAGCTGCAGATTCAGCGGCCGAACTGCGATCCTTCGCTGCTTTCCATGGGTATGAGTGGCGATTATGAGATTGCCGTTGAGGAAGGGGCCAATATTTTGCGTGTCGGCAGCGCAATTTTTGGGCAGAGAAATTATTCTTAGCAGGATATTCTTCTTTTATATAGAAGTTTAACCAGAAGCAGGAAAATTTTATTAAGGAGAGAATCAGCGTGAGCGGTTTCATAGATAAAGTAGGGAATTTCTTTTTCAAAAATGAAGAAGATATGGAAGATGAACTGAGCCTGAGTATTGAGGATTCTGCTGCTCCCAAGGCCGCTGCTGAGCCGAAGCCCTCTTCCCGGGGGCAGGCTTCTGTGCCGTCCTCGAGGAAGCCGAATCTGATCAGTGTCCCTACCAAGGCGAAATCCGGGGAGGGAAATACGGAAATCGTTCTTTTTAAGGCCACCTCCTATGACGATATGCAGGAGATCGCCCGCCATATCAAAGAACGGAAGGTCGCCGTTGTGAATTTTGAGGATATGGATAAGGATGTAGCCCAGCGGATGGTGGATTTTCTTTCCGGCGCGACTTTTGCTTTGGATGGCGCACCCCGGAAGGTTTCCGGGGGAACCTTCATCTTCAGCTCCTCCCAGGTGGATGTGAGCGGCCAGATCATGAGCAAAGAAGGTGTCAGTGAAGGAGACGAGCTGGTGAATGACAGTCGTTTTTCCTCCAATCAGTGGAAGCGTTCCTAAGCGGTTTTAAGGGGGCCGCTTTTCGCAGGGGGGGGATTCTGATTATACAGATCGTAAATACGGTTTTTCGTATTTATTATGTGCTTTTGTTTATCAATGT
>JAUMYD010000142.1 GCA_030528765.1 Bacillota bacterium | reverse complement strand
AAAAGTGATCGACAATGGGCTATACGGCATTGTTCGTCACCCAATGTATAGCGCCACTTTGCTTATGTTTTTATCGATCCCGCTTGTGCTGGGTTCCCTGTATGCCTTTTTGCTTTTCCTTTTCTACCCCTTTCTCATCGCCAAAAGAATAAAAAAAGAAGAGGAATTTCTTGAAAAGGAGCTCGCTGCTTATCGTGCATATAAGCAAAAGGTCAAATACCGTTTGCTCCCTTTCATCTGGTAAATGCAAAGCAGGCCAGCATCCTCCGGAGAACTGCAGACTTCCGACAAAAAAACCCTTCCCGGGCTATGCCCCGGGAAGGGTTTGCTGTTTTCCGCATCCACCCCTGCAAAAAGGAGTTCGGAGCGTTTTCTTTGTTCAAACTATGCCCACAGCTTCGGGAGCACTATCCACCCCCAAAGATGTGGATCATCTGCACATCGTCTTCATCATGAATCACAGTGGAAGACCATGCTTCGTCCCGGATGACCTCGCCGTTGATCTTCACCACAATATCCTGAAAGACAAAGCCATTCTCCTTCATCAAGGAACGAACCGTCATTCCGGCCTGAAAGGGGTAATCCCGATGATTCAGCTTAATCATTCTTTTTCTCATCCTCTCTTTTCACAGACTTCACAGTAGCTGCAGCAGCACAGCTGCAGGCCTCTGCTCTCCCACGGGAAGCCAGAATATGTCTGCGGATCCGGGTTGCCATCACACAAAAGGCCCAGACCAGGCAGATGCCAATTGCAATGGAGAGCGCGGACTGCACGGTCTGCGCGCTATAAACTTTTGCATAAGTCCACTCCCCGCGCACCGCATAGCTCATGGTGCGGTACAGGCTTCCCCCGGGGATCAGCGGCACCAGCGAAGGAATAAAGAAAACCGGTGCCGGTGCCTTCAAAACACGAGCCAGGATCTCCCCGTAAAGAGAAATAATGCCGGAGGCGATCAGTGTGGGGACAAAGACCCCCTCCCAGTATAAGCTGCACAAAAGATAAGTTCCCCAGCCCAGCAAACCGCCGAGCGAGGCTGCCAGCCAAAGGCGGGGACGCAGATGAAAAACCAAAGAAAAGCTGAAAGAGCCCAATAAGGCCATTGCCAGCTGAAGAATCATTTCCCCTGTCATACTCAACCTCCGATCAGCCACATGGCAGACATCACACCGCCGGCCAGGCCGGCTGCGCCCAGCAGACTATCGATCAAACGGCTTACACCGGAAATGGTATCCCCCACCAGCATATCCCGAAGGGCATTGGTAAAGCCCAGACCGGGAATGAGCAGCATAATATCACCGATCATGATCATATCCGTATGCAGGATGGGGACCAACTCACCCAGAATGGAAAGCCCCAGGCTCACCAGAAAAGAGCAAATCAGGTTAAAAACCACCGTATTCGGGCAAAAATCCCCGATCTTCCGCTGCAGAAAGCAGATCAGCCAGCCGAAAAAGGCTGCAACCAAGCCATCCAGGAAAGTCCCGCCAAAAAAGATGGCGAAGCAGCCGGCACCAAGAATTCTCCCCGCATACAGCCAGATAGCAGGAATAGGCTGATCCAGCTGATTCAACTCCTGCCGCAAAGCCTCCAAAGAAGGCTGCTCCCGGCAGCAGCGTCTGCTCAGTGCATTCAGCTTCTCCATTTTGAAGAAATCCGTTGGTCCGGTGGCATTGATCCGCCGCATTTGGGTCAGCTCCATGCCATCCGCATAATTCAAAGTCAGCATGATGTTTGAGGTGATCACAAAAATACTGACCTTATCAACACCATATGCCTGCCCGATCCGCAGCAGAGTATCCTCTACGCGATAAATCTCCGCACCGGTGCCCAGCAGCATCTCTCCATAGTCCAGCAGCCAGTGGAGCAGAGCATGTCTTTTTTTTCTTTCCATAGGCATCTCCATCTGTCCGGGTATTCGCAAACAAAATACCCTCGCATTTATAGTGTCTTTTATTATAGCATCATGCTCCCAAAATGAAAACCGCCTTTTTGCTGCTGCCTGAAAAAGCACGAAGCGCAGCACAAAAAAGGGGCAGCCTGCACAGCTACCCCTTCTTCTGCATATAAGGAATTCCGGATCTTCCGTTTACCCCTTTTTATCTTTTACATATTTTCATATTTGGCATATTCTTCGCCCGTGGGCCAGCAGCCTTCTGCCTTCAGGTAAGGACGGACGGTCTGCACCAGCTCGGGGATATCCATGCCCAGCTCAATGAGTTTTTCCAGTTTGACGGTACCATTGGGGGTCCAGCCGCGGCGGAGGTAGACCGCATCCACCAGCTGATTGAACTGATCGATACGATACTCCATGATGATCTCGATCTTTTCTTCCACGGATTTGCCGCTCACATCAATACCCTGTTTCTCTAGGATCTGCTTGTCATAGCGTTCCTCGCGGGAGAGGTATTCTTCCACAGTGATGGGGCCCAGGGAACGGATCGGCGGGAAGTCATTGGCGCGCTGGCCGGAACCCATGCGCAGGATGAAGCAGCGCTGGAAAGTATAGACGCGCTCGCTCTGCTGCACCATGGAAGCCTCATCCAGGCGTTCGCCCAGAACGCCTTCGTAGATATCGAAGTAATTGCGGACATGGGCCGGGATCTTGGCGGGTTCAGCTTCGTATTTGTTATCCAGCGGGGTGACATCGTTCCAGGGCAGCTTGCACAGGCCCAGCAGGCCAAACCAGGTGCGGAACATGGGGAAATAATGCAGGGCTTCTGCCTTATCCTCGAAGGTGGGGATCTGATTATTGACCATATCCATGAAAATCAGCCAGGCTTCGTCATGCTGCGGGCCCTTGTTGCAGAGCGCATAGCCACCCTGCTGTGCCAGGGATTCCTTCATCAGGTATTCGGAGTATTCCAGGCCCTTGTTTTCCATGGCGAATTTGTTCATATAATCCACCTGTTCCTGAGTCATCTTCACCCAGGGGCGGCCGTTGGTGTATTCGCAGTCCGGGTCTGTGGAATAATAGGGCTTACCGACAGGCCAATCCGCGATCTCTTCCCGGCTGATGGTGGGGATACCTTCGATCTTCTCCCAACGCTGAGGCTGTGCCACAAAGGCAGAGTCATTGGCTGCACCGGGGTTGGAAAGCGGCGTGCCCTTGATGCTTTCCATAATGGCCAGATCATCGTATTTTTCTTCTTCCAAAGCCTTGCAGTCATTCAGGTCCGGATTGATCACATTGGTGAGGACCACCTGTTCTTCCGGAACGGGAATGGCATTCCAGGTTTTGCCCTGAAGCATATATTCATATTCAGGAGCAACTTTGCCGAAGCGTTCCGCAAAAATACGCTTCTGGTGACGAATACCCTTACCAACGATCACACCAAAGCCATCACCTGCTACCATCTGATGCATCAGCTCGTTCAGGGTATAGCCGTTGCCCCAGCGCATATCCAGACCTTCGGTATCGTCCAGGGTATAAAGGCCGCGCTGGAAGCATTCCATGGCAAAGGCGGTCATGGTGCCCATGGAGATGGTATCCAGACCATAGGTATCGCAGTAGAAATTGGCTTCCAGGATCCAGCGGGGATCAAAAACGCCCACGTTGGAGCCCAGGCCGCCGGCGTTTTCGTATTCAGGGCCGTCCACGCAGACCTTATGGCCCTTATAGGCACCGGTGCGCAGCTCAAAGTTATCCGCAGCCTTGGCACAGCTCATGGAGCAGCCGTACCAGCAGCCATCGGGAACATTCTGGGTGATATATTTTTCGATAAAGACCTTGGAAGAGATCTTGGGAGTCTCCGGGTGCATGCCGTACTGATAGTTATGGGTCGGCAGCAGGTCGTATTTATCCATGACCTCAATGATGTTTGCCGTACCGATATGGCGCATGCCGTTCTGGCGATCATCCAGCAGGGACATTTCCTTATGCAGGCGGATGCCGGCTGCATTGATCAGGCCGGGCTTCACCGGGTTATTCAGGTTGGCATGGGTGCCGGAGTATTTGATCACAACAGCCTTGATGCGTTTGTGACGGAATACGGTACCGATGCCGCCGCGGCCGGCCTGTTTCAGGCGCAGGCAGTTGCGGCGCTTGTCCCAGAAAGTGAAGTTCAGGATGCCCACATAGGAATTTTCGGCAGCACGGCCGCTGCTGATGACGGAGATATTGGGTTTGTCTTCTTCGTTATCGGCATACATCTCAGTGAGCTGCTCGCCCAAAATGTGACTGTCGAAGGCTTCTTCCGGAGCAGTTTCCACAGAGATGGTGTGCTTGTTGCCGTCGATGACGATGATCAGCTCTTCTTCAGCCTTGCCCTGGAGCTCCAGCGCATCAAAACCTGCGAACTTCAGGTAAGGGCCAAAGTAGCCGCCCACGTTGCTGTCCACCGGCAGATGGGTGGTGGGAGAAATGCAGCAAACCAGGGATTTACCGGCACCGGGATACTGGGTGATCCCAGCCAGCGGGCCGGGGGATATGACGATATCATTGCAGGCATCATTCCACTGAGTATCTGCTTTCACAGCCTTCCACAGGTGATAAAGGTCAAAGCCCTTGCCGCCCACGAATTTCTTTTTCATGTCTTCGCTGACAGCCTTTTCACCGATAACGATGCCATTGGGGCCGGTGGCGCTGGCGGTCAGGGGATCCTGGGCAGAAGTATCAAATTCACCGCCCACGCTGATATACAGGCTGCGGTTGTTGTAGCCCCGCTCGATGGTGGTGGGCTCGTAACTATAGGTAGCCAAAACCTTATGTTTGGCCTGCATGGCCATGATCTCCTCATGTATCTCCGCAAGCTTTGCAGCCTCAATTATCT
>JAUMYD010000141.1 GCA_030528765.1 Bacillota bacterium | reverse complement strand
CGTAGCTGGTAAAAATAATGTTGGGAATCTTTGCCAGTGCCAATGCAGCAGAGATGGTTTTCTCATCTGTAACACAAACCGGGCAGCCCGGCCCGGAAAGCAGCTGCAGCCCCTCCGGGAGCAGGGAGCGAATGCCATACTGATAGATGCTCATAGTATGGGTTCCGCAAACCTCCATGATCCGCATCGGGCTTCGGTATTCCTCGAAAATCTGTCTTTGTAAAGAGAGGATCTTTTCCTTGTCTCTATATTTCAACCAAGGGTATGTCTTAAAATCAGACATTTTTCAGCTCCTCCGTGAGTTCATGTAACTCAGCACCGTATTCCGCATCCAGAACCTGGATCACAAAGCCGGCATGCACCAGCACATAATCTCCGACTTTTGCCTGCGGGCAGAGCATCAGAGAAGCCAGTTTACTCAAGCCGGAATAATCAACCCATGCTCGCTGTTCAGCTTCTTCAATTTTTTCTACTATTCCTGGAATCGCCAAACACATTGGGCATACCTCCTGAAATTTGTGCGGCAGCCACAGCAGCTTGCCCATAAGAAAGTCCCCCATCGTTGCAGGGAACCTGTTCATTTAAAAGCACTCGAAAGCCTTTCTCTTCCAGAGCAATCACAGAATTTTCCAGCAAAAACACATTTTGCCAGCAGCCACCGGAAAAAACCAGCAAATCCAGCTGTAACTTGTTTCTGAGCTTCTCGCAAAGCTCAGACAGCACTTGGATCACAGCACGATGGAAACGTGCAGAGATGCGCCCGGGAGAGACCCCCTGTGCCAGATCACGGATCTCTTCACGAATCAGCGGACGCCAATCTAAAAGCCAGCGTCCTTCCGTAGGCTCGATGATTTCAAAGTGATAAGCTGCATCCTCTTCCTCGCACAGGATCTGTTCCAGCTCGACAGCAGCCTGGCCTTCATAATTCACATGAGAGCCAATCCCGGCCAAGGCTGCAGCAGCATCAAAAAGCCTGCCCATGCTGGTAGCAAGGGGCGCATTTATGCCTTTTTTTGTAGCCTGTAAAAGCAGTTGCCAGCCAGGTTTTCGTATGCATTCCGGAAGCAGGCTTTCCAGCTCCTCTGCAGGAAAAGCCTGGGCTACTGCACTCAGCCCCAGTCGCCACGGCTCCCGGATCGCTAATTCGCCTCCGGGAAGAGGCAGTTCCAAAAGGCTGGCGATTCGTTGAAAAGAGCTGCAATCTCCAATCAGGATTTCTCCACCCCAGATATTTCCATCCGTTCCGTAGCCGCTGCCATCAAAAATCAGACCGATCGCTTTTTCCGGACAGGCATGCTCTGCCAGTACAGAAGCCATGTGCGCGTGATGGTGCTGCACCGGAATCTTTCGACAGGGCTCCGGAAAATTCCGGGCATAACGGCTGGCCAGATAATCCGGGTGCAGATCGTAGGCAATTAGATCCGGCTTTATGGCAAACATATTTGAAAAATATCTGATTTCGTTTGAAAAGCTTTCCATCGTAGCCAGATTCTGCATATCCCCAATGTGCTGACTGAGAAAAGCCTGCCCCCCCCGGCTAAGGCAAAAAGTGTTCTTTTGCTCTCCTCCGCAGGACAAAATAGAGTGACCGCAATCGGGGATGAAGATCGGCTCCGGAGCATAACCTCTGGAACGGCGAATCAGCCGGGGGGCAGCCGCCGCATAAATGGCTACACTATCATCGCAGCGACGAAAGATTGGCCGGTTGTGCGTCAGAAAAGCATCCGCGATCGAAGAAAGTCGTTGGAAAGCATCTGCATCTTCAAAAGCAATCGGCTCATCAGAAATATTGGCGCTGGTCATAAGCAAGGCTTCCATTCCCTCCATTAGAAGGTGGTGCAATGGCGTATACGGAAGCATTACCCCCAGGCGCGCATTCCCCGGAGCCAGAGAAGGAGAAAGCAGCAGTTTCGGCTGATTCATTTTGCGTAGCAGAACAATGGGTGCGCGCTGTGAGCAAAGCAAGGCTTCTTCTTCCGGGCTAAGCTGTACGCAGGCCCGCACCAGAGAAAGGTTTTCCAGCATCACGGCAAAGGGCTTATCCCAGCGATATTTCCGGCCGCGCAGCGTAGAAACCGCCGCATCATTTTTCGCATCACAGGCCAGATGATAACCTCCCAGACCCTTTATGGCAAGAATTTTCCCCTGCCGAAGAAAGTCCTTTGCGAGAGAGAGCGGATCACCGGGCAGCTCCTCCCCTGCTGTCTCAAAAAAAGAAAGGCTGGGGCCGCAGGCAGGACAGGCAACCGGCTGTGCATGAAAACGACGATTTTTGGGATTTTTGTATTCTTCAGCGCAGTCTCCACACATAGAAAAATGACGCATGGTGGTCATGGGCCGATCATAGGGCAGATCTTCAATGATCGTGAAGCGGGGACCGCAATTTGTGCAGTTGGTAAAAGCATAGCGATAATGGCGATCTTCCGGGTTTCGCAAGTCATCCAGGCAATCCTGACAGATCGCCATATCAGGAGAGAGCAATGTGCCTTTTTCACCGCTTTTGCTCTCGCGAATTTCAAATCCCAGCCCTTCTTTTAGCAAGATTTTTTCTGCCTGGATACTATCAATACGAGCCAATGAAGGTTTCTCTACAGAAAGAGCTTCCAGAAAACGACGGCAATCATCTGCCTCTCCCTGGATCTCGATGCTAACGCCTGCAGCATGGTTATAAACCCAACCACTCAGCTTCAGCGATTCTGCCAAAGAAAAAACAAAAGGGCGGAAGCCGACGCCCTGCACGATGCCGGCTATTTCGATTCTGTAGCGTTCAATCATTGTTTTTTTCCGATTTCAAAAGTTGCTGTATTTCTTCCCAGCTTAAAATGGGAATACCCAATTCCCTGGCCTTTGTTTCTTTGCTACCCGGATTTTTACCCATCAGCAAATAATCCAGCTTTTTGCTAACAGAAGAAAGCACCTGAGCCCCTGCCTGTTCAAGCAAGGCCTTTGCTTCCTCCCTGCTGATCCCCGGCAGAGTTCCGGTAACGACTACTTTTTTACCGCTCAGTCGAGTCTCCTCCTGAGGACGCAAGTCACCCTGTAAATTCAGTCCAAGCTGTGCTAGCCGTTGGATCAGTTCCCGATTCTGCGGCTGGGAAAAATACTCCAGAATGCTTTCTGCAATGATACTTCCGATTTCATCGATCCCTGTCAGCTGCTCCATATCGGCATTCATAATCTGCTCCAGATTCACAAAGCGGGCTGCCAGAACCTTTCCAACTCGCTCGCCCACATGCCGAATACCCAAGGCAAACAGAAGGCGGCCCAAAGGTTTATTTTTGCTTGCAGCAATAGCGGCAATGAGATTTTCGGCTGATTTTCTGCCAAAACGTTCCAGCTGCAGAAGATCATCCTTCTGAAGGCTGTAAATATCGGCAATATCCTGGATCAGTCCCCGCTCCAAAAGCTGTTTTACAACAGCAGGGCCCATACCATCAATATCCATAGCTTTCTTGGAAGCAAAGTGGACCAGTTGCTCGTAAATACGCGCCGGACAGTGCATGTTCAGGCAGCGCCAGGCCGCTTCGCCTTCCGGCCGATAAGCCGGCTTCCCGCAGGAAGGACAGATGTGGGGCATCCGGAAGCTCACTTCATTTCCGCTGCGCTTTTCTACCAGCACACGAACAAGCTCCGGGATTACATCTCCGGCTTTCTGAATTAAGACATGATCCCCAATTCGGACATCCTTAGAGCAAATATTGTCTTCGTTATGCAGAGTTGCTCTGGAGATTGTGCTGCCGGCCAGAAATACCGGCTTCAGGCAGGCTGTGGGGGTCAGCACACCAGTACGTCCAACGCTGACAATAACATCCTCCACAATGGTTTCTGCCTGTTCGGGAGGAAACTTATAGGCAATAGCCCAGCGGGGAAACTTCCCTGTGGCACCAAGCAGCTCCCGGGGGGCGATCTGGTTCAGTTTGAAAACCAAGCCGTCGATATCATAAGGAAGATCATGCCGCTCGGCAGCGATATCCTGTATATAGTCAACAATTTCTTCCATGGAGCGACAAAGCCTGTATTTGGGGTTTACGGGCAAACCATAGCTTTGGAGCCTCTGCAGGAGCTCTTCCTGGGTGGAAAAGCTTTCTCCCTCGGAGAAGACTACATCATAGAAAAAAGCTTCAAGGTTCCGGCTTCCGGTAACTGCTGGATCAAGCTGGCGAAGGCTGCCTGCCGCAGCATTTCGCGGATTGGCAAAGCTACTTTCTCCGTTTTCCTCCCGATCCCGGTTCAAAGCATAAAAACCTTTCTTGGGCATATAAATCTCCCCGCGAAGCGTGATTTGCCCGGGTGCGTTCTTCAGCTTCTTAGGGATAGAGCGGATCGCCAGCACGTTTGCTGTCACATCTTCACCGGAAAAGCCGTCCCCACGGGTAGCTGCTTTTTCCAGTTTCCCGTTTCGATAACTGACGGCAAGGGTAAGCCCATCTATTTTCAGCTCTGCCAGCTGCTGCTGCTGCGTGATGCCATTTTTACGCAGACGTTCCAGAAATGCCTGCAAATCTTCTTCATTGAAGGCATTGTCCAGAGAAAGTAGGGCTGCCGGATGTTGCACGGAAGAAAAACGAGCGGATACCCTACCCCCCACAAACTGCGTTGGGGAATCTTTGGTTTGTAGCTGGGGATAGGCTTCTTCCAGTGCCCGCAGCTCCTGTAGAAGCAGGTCATATTCGTGGTCACTGATGCTGGGGGCATCCTTTTCGTAATAAGCTACATTGTGCGCTAAAATCTGCTCACGCAGAGAAAGCACTCGATCCCGGATCTTTTCGATCATAGAACCCCTCTGTTTCTGATCAGATTTT
>JAUMYD010000015.1:15897-18884 GCA_030528765.1 Bacillota bacterium | reverse complement strand
GCAAAATCACAGCTTGCCTGCCTCGCAATGACAGAAGCCAGAAGCAGCATCCAAACACTAAAGTTTTTGCTGCCGCTTTTTTCAAAAAGCGGCGGTTTTAAAAAGAAACATAAAACCCTTCTTCTTTGAAAAGAAGAAGCAAGAAACTTTTAATTTTGGGCAGCTGCGTAATTTATTGTCATTGCGAGGAAGTTTTTGCTGTGGAGATACGCAGTATCTTCCAGCAAAACGACGTGGCGATCCTTAATCTAAGTTTCCTTTAAGACCCGCCTTAGGATTGCCACGTTGCCAAGCTGGGCTTTGCTTCGCAAAGCTGCAGCTTGCCTGCCTCGCAATGACAGGAAATCTGTCTTTTGTCATCGCGAGGAAGCTTTTGCTGCGAAGATACGCAGTATCTTCCAGCAAAACGACGTGGCGATCCTTAATCTAAGTTTCCTTTAAGACCCGCCTTAGGATTGCCACGTTGCCAAGCTGGGCTTTGCTTCGCAAAGCTGCAGCTTGCCTGCCTCGCAATGACAAAAGCTAAATTTTCGCTTCCCATGCGTTTCAGGTGGTGCCGACTCTCCTTTTTGCCGCCCTCTGCTGCATGCATCATGCAAGCTCTTGGGAACAATCCCTCCGGCAAGGTTTCCGCTGACGCGGAAAGCCTTTTGCCACCTCCCTTTGCACAAGGGAGGCTTTTTACTTGCTGCCTGCCAAAATTTAAAGTTCTTTGGGCCCCTTTCTTTCAAGAAAGGGGCGGTTTAAAGCTCTTCCTACACGCCCCGGTTCAGCTGGCCCTTGGTATATTCCTTCACCAGCTGGGGCATACGGCGCTTGGCTTCCTCAAAGCTGTAGAGGTCAGTGGTGGCTTCCCGGTAAAGCTGCAGCAGCTGCTCTGCCCGCTGCTGGGAGTAAAGCCGCAGATCCAGCACGACCCGGCTGATCCCGGCGGCATAAAGCTGAGGCAGCTCCTCCAGCAGGCAAAGCTCCCGGGAATTGAAAATATGCATGCGGCAATTCCTGTCGCAGCGGATGGGGAAGCTATAGCCCTTTTCATCCCTGAGAAAGAGCTCTTCCTCCCTGAGGCAGGGCTGGCTGCAGATCGTGCATTTGCCGTCCCGGCAATCCCGTCCACCCAGAACGGCACCCGGGGCGCAGTATTGGCTGACCATCAGCTGCATGGGTCCCTGGGCGAAGAACTCCAGCTCCGTTTTCCCCCCATCCAGCTTCCGCAGCTGCTCCAGATTCATCTCCGGAGAAAGCAGCACGCGGTAGATCCCCTGCTCCTCCAGCAGGCGGCAGGCCTGACTGTTAAAGACATTCAAACCATTGCCTGCGTAAAAGGCAGCGTCCCAGCCTGTTTTCCGGGCCAGGAAAAGCTGGCCCAGATTGTTCAGCACCAGGCCGCGAAGGCCCTCTTTCCTCCATTTGTAGAACTGCTCCGTCCAGGAGGCCTCCTCCCCGGGCAGGATCACCTGCGGCAGATAGGGGGTGAGCTGACAGCCCCTGTCTGCCAGGATGGCCTGCAGAGAGATATAATCCACCTTCCCCCGGCCTTTCCAGCCCAGTGCATCAAAATAAATATCCTTAAGGCCCATTCTGGCAGCAGCCTGGGCCTTTTCCTTTGTTTCCACCAGAGCCACCAGCTCCGGCAGTCCCCTGCCGGCGTTTTGGGCCTTTTCCTGCTTTGGCTTCAGAGCTGCCTTTGCCTCTTCAAAGCGGCTTTGATCCATCTGCCGTGCATCCACAGCCTTCCGCTGGGCAAAAAGATCCTCCACCAGCTGGCGGCGGCACTGATTCAGAATGGAGCTGGGCAGCATGGCGTCAGGGGCGATCTCCCCGCTGACCTTTGCGATGCAGTAGCCGGTACCGCCCAGGCGGCCCAGCTGGGCAAAGGCGATCTCTGCCGGGCGCTGCCTGGGATTGTGGGCCGTTTCCACCACATATTCGCTGCAAAACTCTGCCTGGTAGCCGTCAGCATCCCAGGCGCGGACGGAAAGCCGCTGGCCGGGAACAGCCTGCAGCTCAAAATGAAGCTCTTTATCCTTCAGGTGCTGATAGCTCAGCTCTGCGGATTCCATCAAGGGCGCATCATAGGTTTTGAAGACCCGATCCCCCACCTGGCAGCGAACCAGAGGAAGCCAGACGCTTTCTCCGGCAGCAGCGGAAATAACTTCCTTTCCATTCTGCCAGATATGCTCCACAGTGCAGCCTTCCCGCTGCCCACTGACCCAGATCTCAATACCATCCCCCCGATGCAGGGGCTGGGCGAGCTTCAGACAGAAATAGCCCACATCCAGTGCCACCACGCGGCCCAGGAAAAGCCCCCGGTTATTGGGGCGCTTGAAGCTCATCAGGGAGGCACCGGGGTTGTTCAGCCAATAGCCGCTGCTGTGCTCCCGGTTAAAGACCTGACTCAGCTGGCGCAGATCCTCCGCATCCGGGCTGAAGGGCAGGCCCTGCTCCAGCTGGGCCAGCGCCCTGGAATAGATGCGGCTCACCGTTGCCACATACTGCGGCCGCTTCATGCGGCCTTCGATCTTCCAGGAAGCCAGGCCGATCTCATGCAGGGCGGAAAGCTGCTCATAGCCAAAAAGATCCTTAGGCGAGAGCAGGTATTTTCCATCCACCAGCTGCTCCGCAGGATCACCGTATTCATCACAAAGCTGATAGGCCATGCGGCAGGGCTGCGCGCATTTGCCCCGATTGCCGCTGCGCCCCCCCACCATGGAGGAGAAGAGGCACTGGCCGGAATAGCAGACGCAAAGCGCCCCGTGAACAAAGGCCTCCAGCTCCAGGGCGGAGCGTGAGCGGAAATCCTTCAGATCCTCCAGGGAAAGCTCCCGGGGGAGGATCACCCGCCGCACACCTTTTGCCTGCAGCAGAGAGCAGAGGCCGGGGTTCATCACCGTCATCTGTGTGCTGGCATGCAGGGGCAGCTCCGGCAGGGCCCGATGCAGCAGCTGCAGCAGGCCGATATCCTGAATGATGATCGCATCCACAGA
>JAUMYD010000015.1:0-15887 GCA_030528765.1 Bacillota bacterium | reverse complement strand
GCCGCGTAATCCAGCATCTCCGGCAGCTCCGCATCGGAAAGCAGTGTATTCACCGCCACATAGACCTTTACCCCATGAAAATGCGCAAGCTCCACCGCTGCCCTGATCTCTTCGATCGTAAAATTATCTGCAAAAGCCCGGGCAGAAAACTGTTTCCCGCCCAGATAAACCGCGTTTGCGCCATTTGCCACAGCCGCACGAAGGGCCTCCATACTGCCGGCAGGCGCCAGTAATTCTGTCATAATGATCTCCGTTCGATTCTTTCAGATAGCTTGCATAAAAAGCAGCTGGCCCATTCCTTTGGAAGGAGGGCCACCGGGAAGCGCTCCCCGGATCAGCTGCGTTTGAAACGTGTCAGGCCGGAGCAGCAGAGGGTCTCCACACCGGCAGCCTCCACCTGGTCCAGGAAGAGATTGATGCCCAGGCTGTCAGAGGGCATATGCCCGGCGATGACCACGCTGATGTGGGCTTCCTTCGATACCTCAATGGTATCCTTGCCCGCGTGCATGCAGAGCACAGTGCCCACACCGGCTTCAGAGAGCAGCCTGTAATATTCCTTCGGGCCGCCGGTGCCGCCGGTCATATCCACAAAGACCTTTCCGGCGCTGCGCTCCGCACAGCCGGAAACGATCATAGCCGGGTTGTTCGTCTTAGCAGCCAGCTCATATTCAGGGATGGAGCGGAGCAGCTTGCAGACATCGCCCACGGTCTCCGGGGCCTCCGCTTCCATCAGCTTCGTCAGGAAGGTATTCACCAGATTGTCGCAGGGGGTGTGGACGCACATCATGTTCAGTCCCAGCAGACGGGCAGCATCCACGGCCCGATTGTAATTGGAAACGCCAACGCTGGTCTCCACCTCCCGGCAGCGGCCCTCCAGCAGGGATTCCGCCACATTCAGCTGCACACCGGCTCCGGCAAAGGCCAGAGGCTGCAGGCCCATGACACGGGGCAGATTCAGCAGCGCACGCCCCTCCGGATGATGGGCCAGCACCAGGTCGATGCCTGCGCCCTTTTCGTTCAGGCGGTCTGCCAGCAGCAGCTCGCTGAGCTCCATATCCACACCGGCGATGAGCTTGCGGATCTCTGCATCCGGCTCCCCGTTCAGGATGCGGGTATCTCCATAGGGATTGATGAGCTGATCCCGGTCAAAGAAGGGCTGCTCCTCCTCATCCAGCTTATCAAAGGCTTTTTTCGCTTTCAGCAGGCATTTTTCCGCAGCAGCGCGGCCGCGGGGGTCAGCCTCCATGCCCATCTCGATGGCTAAGGCGTAAAGTTCCTGTAATTTCATATAAAGTCCTCCTTTTTCTCTCTGGGATGCGGGCAGAAAGCTCTTCAGCCTTTGGCTGGCTGCGCGCAGCACAACCAGGGATTGATCAAAAAAGCCTGCACAAGCTCTCAGTCAGCTTTGCTCTGCTGCGCCTCACTCCGGGCAGCAGAGCAAAAATTAAAAGTTTCCTGCTTCTTCTTTTCAAAGAAGAAGGATTTACAAGCTCTTAAAACCGCTGCTTTTTCAGAAAGAGCGGGGCAGCAAAACACTTATTTTGGCCTGCTGCTTCTGCCCGGAGACAGCAAGCACGCCGGGGTTCCGCTCCGGCTGCCAGGCGATTCCGCGGCAGTGGCTAAAGGCAGCTATGGGCCAGCCGAATGGCTGGCCCTCGCGCAGTGCCTTATTTCATGTTAAACAAATCATATTCTGCGCCGATATTGGCTTCATAGAGCATATCGGTGTATTCCTTGCGGGCGTCATAAAGCTCCTCCGCCAGCTGCAGGGCAGCCAGAGTAGCTGTCCGCATGGTGGAATAGCCTGGCGCCATGGATTGAATGCCTTCCATCTTTTGCTCCACCATGCGAACGATCAATTCCATTTCAGCCGGGGATTTATCGCCGCACAGGGTATAATCCACGCCAAACAGGCGAAAGCGGTAGATATTATCGTTTGCCATGGCAGGACCTCCATTCACCAAAACACCAAAACACAAACACACAAAAGCATCTTAGCGCAGTTTATATCCATACTGCGCGGAAAGGCTTTCCACGATGGCCCGGAAGGCAGCATCCACTTCCTGATCGGTTAGGGTGCCCTCTTCCTTCCGGAACTGCAGGCCATAGGCCAGGGAACGCTGTCCCTCGGGGATGGGAGCCTTATCATAAAGGTCAAAGAGACGAACCTGGCGCAGGAATTCGCCACCGTTTGCCCGGATGGCTGCCGCGATCTCCGCTTCTGCCACATCCTTGCTGCCGATCACCGCGATATCACGGGTGGAAGCCGGGTAGCGGGGCAGATCATGGGGCTTGTTCCCCTGCTGCAGGGCTGCGGCCATCAGCGGGGAGAGGGAAAGCTCTGCCAGCAGCACACGGCCGGAAAGCTCGTAGGCCTCTGCCACTGCCGGGTGGAGCTCGCCGATGATGCCCAGGCTTTCGCCGTTCAGGCTGATCTCCGCGCTGCGGCCCGGGTGCAGGAAGCTGCGTTGGCAGCGGGCAAAGCCAAGGGGCCCCACGCCCAGCATGGCAGCCAGCGTTTCCAGCATGCCCTTCAGATCATAGAAATCATATTCCTTCGTCTGGTGCAGCCAGTTGTCCTCTGCCGCGCCGCAGAGCAGCATGGCCAGGGTCAGCACCTCTGTAGGCTGGGTGCTCTGGATCTCCTGCTCTGCCGGGATAAAGAGCATGCCCGTCTCAAAAAAGCGCAGATCCAGATTGCGGCGGCTCTGGTTCCGGGCGGCCGTGTGCAGCAGGCCGGGCAGCAGGCTCTGCCGCATGACGCTCTGCTCCTCGGAAAGAGGGTTGGAGACCAGCAGGTTCCTCCGCCAGGGGTGATCCGCAGGCAAGGCCAGACGATCTGCTTCCACAGGGCTGATGAAGCTGTAGTTCACGGTCTCGTTCAGGCCCAGGGCCACGCAGCTGTCCTTCACCTTCAGCAGCAGGCTCTGCTCCGCATCGCGGCCGCCGGTGCTGGGGTTCAGGGGCAGAGTGGCGGGGATCTTGTCATAGCCCAGGATGCGGGCCACTTCTTCGATCAGATCCACCTCCAGGCTGATGTCCTGGCGATAGCAGGGAGCAGAGACCAGCAGGCCATCCTCCTGCTCCACATAGGGGAAATGCAGGGCCTGCATCACGCCGCAGACCTCTTCCTTCGTATAAGCAGTGCCCAGAATCTGATTGACACGTTCCGGGCGGAGCAGCACTTCCTTGGCGGGGAATCCCTCCTCATAGGCAGCAGCGCGCACATCCACCACGCCCTGCTCGGCTACGCCGCCGCAGTATTCCACCAGCAGCTGCACAGCGCGGCGGCAGGCGGTATCGCAGTTGGAGGCATCCACTCCCTTCTCAAAGCGCATGGAGGCTTCGGAGGGGATGCCCAGACGGCGGGAGGTCTTGCGGATATGCACCTGATCAAAGCAGGCGGATTCAATGAGGATATCCGTGGTGGCATCCGTCACTTCCGTATCCATGCCGCCCATCACACCGGCCACGCAGATGGGCCGTTCCCCATCGCAGATGAGGATCTCATCCCCCTGGAAGCTGCGGTCTTTGCCGTCCAGGGTCTGCATGGTCTCGCCGTTTTTCGCAGCGCGGACAATGATCTTCTGCCCTTTCAGCTGCTGATAATCAAAGGTATGCAAAGGCTGGTTCATTTCCAGCATGACGAAATTGCTGATATCCACCACATTGTTGATGGGGCGCATGCCGGCGGCCAACAGGTAATTCTGCATCCACAGGGGGGAGGGGCCGATCTTCACACCGCGCACCAGGCGCGCTGCGTAGCGGGGGCAGAGCTTCTCATCCTCCACGGTGATAGAAATGGCCTGTTCAACGGGGCCGCCCTTCTCTTCGTAAGTGATCTCCGGCAGGTGCAGGCTGCCACCGGAAACGGCTGCCGCCTCCCGGGCCATATTCAGCATGCCCAGGCAATCGCTGCGGTTGGGGGTCAGCTCGATGACCATCACCGAATCCCGCAGGCCCAGGGCTTCCACGATGTCCTTGCCCAGGGGGGCTTCCTGCCCGGTGAAATAGTCATCCAGCACCCAGATGCCGCTGTGATCCTCGGAAAGACCCAGCTCCTTCTGGGAGCAGATCATGCCGCAGCTTTCCACGCCAAAGGTCTTGCGCTTGCCGATCTGAAAGCCGCCGGGCAGCTCCGCGCCCACCATGGCGCAGGCCACGATCTGCCCTGCCGCGATGTTGGGTGCGCCGCAGATGATGGAAAGGGGCGCTTCCCCGCCCGCATCCACGGAAAGCTTGTGCAGGTGGTCACTGCCCTCCACCGCCTCACAAGTGAGGACCTTCGCCACGACTACGCCGCTGAAATCATCCCCACGAGTGAGGATCTCATCCAGCTCCAGCCCGGCAAAGGTCAAACGGCTGGCCAGCGTCTCCGCATCCAGCTCAGTGCTTACATATTGCTTTAACCAATTATATGAAACGCGCATGTCGATTCTCCCTCTGTCTATATCTACTCGTAAACCCTTCTTCTTTGAAAAGAAGAAGCAAGAAACTTTTAACCTTTGGGCCGATACTTCTGATCGAAGCTGATCGTCCAAATATAAGTGTTTTCTGGGTCCCTCTTTTTTAAAAAGAGGGACGGCTTTCTATCTTTAACACCGGTAAAACCCTTCTTCTTCGAAAAGCCTTTGAAACTTTTGAAGGGCTTTGCCTTCTTCCAATCAAAGCTGCAAGCCAAACATGAAAGTTCTTTTGCTTCTTTTCTTTCAAGAAAAGAAGGGTTTAAGAACGGTTTTTACAGCTGCGATCAAAAGCTGTTCAGGAAGCGGACGTCATTATCGAACATCAGGCGCAGGTCGGTGATGCCGTATTTCAGCATGGCCACACGCTCGATGCCCATACCGAAGGCAAAGCCGCTGCACTGTTCCGGGTCATAGCCGGACATTTCCAGCACCCGGGGATGCACCTGGCCGGAGCCCAGGATCTCGATCCAGCCGCTGCCCTTGCAGAGCCGGCAGCCGGCGCCGCCGCAGTTAAAGCAGCTGATATCCACCTCTGCGGAGGGTTCGGTAAAGGGGAAATAGCTGGGGCGCAGGCGGACTTCCCGCTCGGGGCCGAACATCTGCCGGGCAAAGGCCAGCAGGGTGCCGCGCAGATCGGCAAAGGTCACATGCTTATCGATGACCAGGCCTTCCAGCTGGTGAAACATGGGAGAATGGGTCGCATCGTCATCCCGGCGATAGACCACGCCGGGGGAGATGATCTTCACCGGCAGGCTGCCCTGCATCTTCTCCATGGTGCGGGCCTGCACCGGGGAGGTGTGGGTACGGAGCAGCATATTGGGGCTGAAATAGAAGCTGTCCTGCATATCCCGGGCGGGATGATCCTTGGGCAGGTTCAGCGCTTCGAAATTGTAATAATCGTACTCCACCTGGGGGCCCTGGACCACCTGATAGCCCAGGCCGATGAAGATCTCCTCCATCTGCTGCTGCACCAGGCTGAGAATGTGGCGGTTGCCTCTGGTAAATCGGGCGCCGGGCAGGCTTATATCGATGGTTTCCTTCTGCAGGCGGGCATTCCGCGCCGCAGCCTGCAAGCTCTCCATACGGGCAGCCACTGCCGCCTCCACACTGCTCTTGACCTGGTTCACCAATGCGCCAAAGGCTGGGCGTTCCGCGGCATCCAGCTGGCCCATCATGCGGCTAAGCTGGGTGATCTCCCCTTTTTTGCCCAGATAGGCCACCTTCAGTTCCGTCAGCTGGGCTTCATCGGCCGCAGCAGCCACGGCGGCCAGGGCTTTGGCTTCAAGTTCCGCCACTTTCTGTTGCATGTGCATACCTCCATTATTATGCAGGCAGGAGAAAGCCCCGGCCTGCAGAGTCCGTATATATTTTTGCCGCAGACCCGCCGGCCCCCCTTCGGGAGCTCTGCGGAACTGCCTTTAAATTGGAAAATGCCTTTTATCCGCAGGCAGCCTGCCGCTGGGATAAAAGGCATGATCGAGCTATGAATGCTGACCCGCTGCTATTGCGGCATAAAAGCGCGATAGATCATATATATAGCCACATGGCCGGTCCGCTCAAAAAATCGCCAGCAGGCATCCGCTTGTTTCTTCATAAGCACAGTGCTCCTTTATGCAGTCGTTTTGTGAAGCAAAAAACCTGATACCATACATGAATGATTATAGCATACTCTACATATAGTAGCAAGCAAAAAGCAGGGGCGAACTGCGCTTTTCACCAAGAAAATGCTTACATTTCCGGCTTTCGTCATCTGCGGCGGGCAAATCGGCTCTGGTAAAAGAGCACAGCCGCAGCGCTGGCCACGTTCAGGCTTTCCGCATCCGGCTCCATGGGCAGGCTGACCAGGCTTTTGGCGTGTTCCTTCCAGAAGGGCGTGGGGCCCTCTGCCTCTGAGCCCAGGATCCAGATATGGCTCTGCTGCAGCAGGGGCGTGCAATCCCGGATATCCCGGCCCTCCGCATCCGCCACCAGCACATGGCAGCCCAGCTCCTCGATATATTGCCGGGCCAGGCGGGTGCTTTCGCACTGCAGAATGGGCAGCTTGAAGCTGGCGCCCATGGCAGAGCGGACGGTTTTCGGGTTAAAGGGGTCGGCGCTGTCCGGGGAGAGCAGCAGGCCGGAAAGACCGGCCGCGTGGGCGCTGCGGATGATGGTGCCCAGATTCCCCGGGTCACGGATGCCGTCCGTATAGGCATAGCAACCCCCCTGCACCCTGGGCAGGGGTTCCCGCTCCGGCATCTCCAGCAGCATGGCAATGCCCTGGGGGTGCTCTGTATCGCAGATCTTCTCAAACAGATCGTCCCGCACCAGGGCGATGTGGCGGCGCTGCAGCTCCGCTTCCTCTGCCAGGCGGACATAGCGGCCATCCCGGAAAGCCGTTTCCGAGAAGAACACATAGATGATGGGCAGAGCCATGGCCAGGGCCTCTCCGCAGAGGCGCAGCCCCTCGATCAGGTAGCAGCCCTCCTCGTCCCGCCCTTTTTTGCTGGCCACCGCCCGGGCCAGCCGCAGCCATTGGTTGTCTTTTGCTGTGATGCTCTGCATGGGAATCTCCTTTTTTGTGTGGATTGGGAAACAGTGCAAGTCCTTCCTTTCTCGAAAGAAAGGAAGCGAAAGAACTTCAAAAGGCTTCGCCGCCTTCGTTCCACGCCGCAGCCCAAATATTAAAGTTCTTTGTCCAACTTTCTTTCAAGAAAGTTGGGGTTTTAAAAAACATAAAACCCTTCTTCTTTGAAAAGAAGAAGCAAGAAACTTTAAACTTTGGGTCGATACTTCTCCGCAAAGGCGCAGGCCAAAAACACAAAGGCTGCTGCAAAAATGCAGCAGCCTGAAGCGTGCGTAAGTTTGGTTTACAGGTTGGCTTTTGCCATTTCTGCAAAGGCAGCGAAGGCAGCGGCGTCGTTGACAGCCAGCTCAGCCAGGACTTTGCGGTTCACTTCCACGCCGGCGTTCTTCAGACCATGGATCATGGTGCTGTAGGACAGGCCGTTCATGCGGGCAGCGGCGTTGATGCGGGTGATCCACAGCTTGCGGAAATCACCTTTCTTTTTGCGGCGATGCGCAAAGGAATAATACATGGAGTGGAGCAGCTGCTCATTCGCCACGCGGTAGAGCTTGGAATTGGAAGCGCGATAGCCTTTGGCCAGCTTCAGGATCTTCTTATGGTGCTGATGACGGGCATAGCCTCTTTTAACTCTGGTCATTGTATAGTATCTCCTTACTCGATTTTTCAGTTAAGCCCAGGCATTACGCGTAGGGCAGCAGCTTGGCGAAGCGGCCTTCATCAGCGGAGGTGCCGATGGCGCTTTTACGCAGGTTACGTTTCTGTTTTGCAGATTTGCAGGCCAGCTTATGGCTGCAATAAGCATGATGGCGTTTGAATTTACCGGTACCGGTGACTTTGACGCGTTTGGCGGTACCGCGATGGGTCTTCATTTTAGGCATGATGCGTTCCTCAACTTTCTTATATAATAAAATTTGCAGACAGGATTATTTACCGGGCTTGTTGGGCTTGGGGGCGAAGATGGTGGTCATATTCTTACCCTCCGTTTTCGGAGGCTTCTCCTGCACGGCAACATCCGCCAGGACCTCCGCCATGCGCTGGAGCAGAACACGGCCCAGATCCTGATGGGTGATCTCCCGGCCACGGAACATGATGGTGGCCTTGACTTTATCCCCATCCAGCAGGAAGCGTTCGGCATTCTTGACCTTGGTATCAAAGTCATGATCCTCGATATTGGGGCGGAATTTGACTTCCTTCAACTGCACTACGCGCTGATTCTTTTTTGCTTCCTTTTCCCGTTTCAGCTGTTCGAAGCGGTACTTGCCGTAATCCATGACACGGCAGACCGGGGGCTTGGCATTGGGGGAGATCTCCACCAGATCCAGACCCTTTTCCACAGCGTGGCTCAATGCATCCCGCAGGGGCAGGACGATGCTGTCTTCGCCATCCTCGACCAGGCGAACTTCGGAAGCTCTGATCTCTTCGTTAATGCGTAATTCTTTGATACTCTTCCACCTCCATAGATTGCCCGCGCAGAAAAAAAGCGCGGCGCACAAGCCGCCGCACAGAAAAAGACCCCTCTTTTCGAGTGAGAAGCCATATAAACCCGCGCCCGGTGGGTGCCAGGTGAGAAGCGGCTGCTTCTGCTTTGCTGATTAACAAGGGGATTATACCAGAAGCAGGCCGCCCTGTCAAGGGGGCGGCCCGGGCTTTTCTCAAATTTCGGGGAAATGGGCTTAGTCCTCATCGGGGCCCATGTCCCGCTGATTCAGCTGGATCGAACCCTGGATCAGCTCTTTCAGCATTTCATCGCTCAGTTCCAGCGTGGAAAAGCGATCCAGCAGATTTACGCTAACCAAAAAGCGTTCATTTTCGTGCAAGGAATGGTGGTAGTAATTCAGCTGGGAGATTGACTTTTTATGTACGGCCAGAGCCGTGATGGCGATGAATTCGCCCACAATGCCGCCAATAGCGGGAAGCAGGCTTTGCTCAAAGCTGGTTTTCATGAAAAGGGGCAGCAGAATCGCAGCGGCCAGCAGAATAATGCCAGCAACACACATGGACACTGCCAAACGAAAGGCAGATTTGGACTGGCTTTTACTCAACTCAGAAAAGTCATTGATCGAGATCAGCTGGCTCTTCATCAATTCCAGCGCGTTCAAATCTTCCGTTCGCTTTCTTTCTGCCGAGGGCTTGTCCGTCGTTTTATCGGCTCCTATACTTTCTCTCCGAGGCTTTTTTCGTTCCGCAGCAGAATCCTTTCCCGAAGAGGAATTTTCTGCTTTCTCTCGCTCTTCGATGCGCCCCAATTTATCCAAAGACTCCTCATACTTTTTCCGCTTCTGTTGTCTTTTATCGTCTTTATAATAAATATACACTGCCCATCCTGTTGCTAAAAGTACTGTCAAAAGATAAGTAAAGCCAACTACTGTTAACTCCGGTACCATCCCCTCCATCCGACTCTCCCCTTTCTCTTCCAATAATAAGAATTCCTGAGAATTCCGCGAAATCCGGCGGCTCTGGGATGCGGCAGCAGCGCGCTTTGTTCCTCCCCGGGCAGAAGCAGGAAAATCTGCGTGGCCTCAGAAACCAGCACAGGAAAACAGCTTACTAATAATAAATTAGCATAAAACATAGAACAATTCAATATCACACCTCCGACAGAAGCAGGAAAATGCCAAACGTATAAAATCTCCTCCCCCCACATACAATGGGACAAAACTCCTTTCCGCGAGGTATCCATGATCCGTCTGCTGCTGGCCCCGGCTTATCAGGGGCCCTTTCTCACTGCACTTTCCCGCTATGCCCAGCCGCCTGTGGAGGTGAACCCACTCCCCGGCGGCCTGCTGCTCTACGGCGCGGAGCCCACAGACGTGGCTGCCGCCCTGAGCCTGGGCGCCTTCCCCTGCTACGAGCAGGAGCTGCTGAAAAAGCTGCTGCGAAAGCATTTCTCCGCCTTCCGAAAGGAGGAACAGCAGCGCATGCTCAGCCTGGTGCCGCAGATCATCGCCCGCCTGCCGGAGGAAGATGCGCTCTACAGCGGTTACCGCCGCCCCCTGCGTCTGGCCCGGGAGATGGCGCGGCTGCTGGTGGGCGGCCTGCTGGATTTCGGCGGCTTCTGCCGTTTTCGCCTCAGCGGGCATGAGGAATTCCTGCACTATGTGCTGACCCTGGCTGCGGATGAGCTGCTGAGCATGGAGGAGGATGAGACCTACACCCAGCTGCTGCAAAAGGCGGCTGCGGATCGGCGAAAGCCCGGAAAGGAGCTGCATCTCTTCTTCTGCCCGCAGCAGATCTGCCGCATCTGGGAGCGGACAGAGAGCGGCATCCGGGATAAGGAGGGCGGCTCCTATCTGGGGGCAGAGGCCACGCTGGTCTCCAATGTGATCGCCATGCAGCCCAGCCGCCTGGTGATCCATGAGCGGCAGCTGGCAGACCCGGAGGTGCTGCGCCATCTGGAGCAGGCCTTTGGGGCGGCCATGGTGGATGCGCCCTCTGCGGATGGGGGCTCTGCGGGGGGATGAGGTAGGGAGCTGGCAGCACAGGAAAAGACGCAGCCGAAAACAGCGCCTCCGCACGGATCCGCACTGTTCTTCTTCCGGAGCCTGCTCCGAAAGCAGCGGACAGAGGGAATGCGGCACACAAAAAAACAGCAAAACCTCCGCTTCCGGGCAACCCTGCCCGGAAGTTTTTTATTGCAGAACAGACAGTGGACGAAGGCTCCCCACCACCCCGATCTCTGCTGCAGGGGCGGCTCCGTGGTTCCAAAAAAGGAACAAAGACCACCGGAAACCATAAAACATGAACAAAAGTATTGATTTTTTGAATATTTTGTGTTATGTTTATATCATAAAAATATCCATTTTTTAAAAAATAAGAAAAGGAGGATCCTCTATGTTGAAGAAATTGATGAAGAAATGGAAACTGATCCTTCCCCTGCTTCTCCTTCTGCTGGCAGTCACGATCTTCCTTCTGCCGCAGCCCGGAAAGGAAGAGGGCTTGGTCGCACAGGAAGATGTGATGTCCATCTCTCGCCGCTCAGATTATCCGGTCAGCGGGGAGCTGCAGGATATGTATGCAATCGCGGATGTGGTGCTTTTAGGGCAGTATCTGGAATTCGAAGAAGCCTGGAATATGGCCCGGAACCCGGAAAACCCGGCGGAAGAATCCAAAACCGATTATTTCGAAGGGCACATCTATAGCTTTGCCGTGGAGCAGGTGCTGAAAGGTCAGGCAGAAGATGAGATTCGCATCAACATTCCTTATAAGAGAAGATTCAGCGGTGAGCTGGACAATGCCGTGGTGGAAAATGGGCTGATCGTGCAGGAAGCCACAAAATTCGATCCCTTTTCCGTGGATTATCTGTGGGAATTCTACATGGAGCCGAAGCCGGAGGAAAGTTGTATTCTTTTCCTGAGCTACAATGCGGAGGAGGACAGATATTTCCCCGCCATCGAGCCCTATATGATCGTCTGCAAGGAGGATGGCCTGCTGGAGCTGCGTTCCAATTTGCTGCTGCCTGAAGAGGAGCAGCAGCAAAGATTCCAGACCGAATTCCGGACGGAAGGCGGCAAGCCCCTGCTTTTTGAGATCAATACCTCTTCTATAGAAGATACGATCAGCGGCATGCACATGGAGGAATTCCTGCTGGAGCTGGAAGGCCTCACAGAAAACGAAGCAGAGCAGATAGTGGACGATTGAGCCACGCCGCCGTCCTGATCTCTGCTGCATACACAAAAGCACTGCATCTCCGGATGCAGTGCTTTTTTACTTGCAAAGAGGGGGCGCCAACGAGCTGCCCATCCGCCACCTGCTTCGGCTGGCAGACTATTACCAGGTCTCGACGGATTATATCCTGGGGCGGACGGATCAGCCCTGATCCACCTCCCCCGGCTTGCAATCCTCTCCGCCTTCTGCTAAACTGCAGAAAGAGGGAAGCCCTTTCCCTTTCAAACAGAGGATCCCCTGCCCGCCTGCCAGGCAGGAGGGCTTCAAAAAAGGGGATTCCATACATTTTTATTCAAAGGAGATTGCTTTTTGAGAAAAACAAGCAGAGCAATGGAGATTGTAGGCTAACCGGGAGGTTTGCAGAATACAATCCCCGGCAAACCTCCCCGTCTTGCAGTCAACAAGCATCAGGAGGATAAACAATGAATAAAAATGACTATCTCATTCGCTTGGAAAGAAAAGAAGAGCAGCGGGAAGTGGAAAATCTGGTAAGAGAAGCCTTCTGGAACGTGTATCGCCCCGGCTGCCTGGAGCATTACGTTCTGCACCTGCTGCGGGAGGACCCTGCCTTTGTGCCGGAGCTGGATTTTGTCATGGAGAAGGATGGCCGCCTGATCGGCCAGAACATCTTCATGAAAGCCGCGATCCGGGCAGATGAGGGCAGAGAGATCCCCATCCTGACCATGGGCCCCATCTGCATCCACCCGGAGCTGAAGCGAAAGGGCTACGGGAAGCTTCTTCTGGATCATTCTCTGGAGAAAGCAGCTGCCCTGGGCTACGGCGCTCTCTGCTTCGAGGGCAACATCGCCTTCTATGGAAAAAGCGGCTTTGCCTTCGCCGGCAGCTTTGGGATTCGCTACCACGGCCTGCCGGAGGGGGCGGATGCTTCCTTCTTCCTCTGCAGGGAGCTGATCCCCGGGTATCTGGCCGGAATCAGCGGTGAATACGCCCCTCCTCAGGGCTATTTTGTGGATGAGGCGGCAGCCGAAGCCTTTGACAGCAGCTTCCCCCACAAAAAGAAGCTGCGTCTTCCCGGGCAGATCTTCTAAGCAAACGAAGCAGGGGCTGTGCTTTTCGGCACAGCCCCTTTTGCCCATAAAAAGCAGCGCAGCCCCCTCCCCCAGCTTGACAAATGCAGGCGGCGGTGGTATAGTGAAAGCTAATCTGAATACAGCCAAAACGATGATCCGGACATGAGCTGCGGCCCCGTCCTTTTCCAGAGAGCGGCGTCAGGTGAAAGGCCGTAAAGCGACAGCCACAGTTTACCACCGGGGAGTGTGGGGGCGAACCCCTGCCGTGATGCCGCGTCAGTGCAAAGAGTGACCGCAAGCAGGCATTTTGCCTTTGTTTGCGGTAATTCGGGTGGAACCGTGGAGTTGATCTTCACCCCGTGCTGGGGTGGAGGTTTTTTTATTTTTCAGCGGCCCGGAGCAAACTACAAAAGCAGGCTGCACAGCAGCCGGAAACGGGAGGAAGAAAAAATGAACATCAACGTTGCAAATTACGGCCCTCAGGAAGTGGAAGCCGGGCTGTCCCTCATCGCCATTGCCAAAAATATTGACCGTGACCTGGCAAAGAAGGCCTGCGCCGCCAAGATGGGCGGTCAGGTGGTGGATCTCCGCAGCATCCCGGAGAAGGGCGCGCAGATCGAATTCCTCACCTTCGATGATCCGGAAGGTCGTCTGGTCTTTAACCACACGGCCAGCCACATCATGGCCCAGGCCGTGAAGCGCCTCTACCCCAATGCCAAACTGGCCATCGGCCCGGCCATTGAGGATGGCTTCTATTATGACTTTGACGTGGAAAACAATTTCACCCAGGAAGATCTGGCCGCCATCGAAGCGGAAATGAAGAAGATCGTCAAGGAAAACCTGCCCCTCAGCCGCTATGAGCTGCCCCCGGAGGAAGCCATTGCCTTCTATGAGCAGGACGATCAGGATTATAAGGTGGAGCTGATCCAGAAGCACGCCGGGAACGGCGAGGACATCAGCTTCTACAAGCAGGGGGAATTCGATGAGCTCTGCGCCGGCCCCCACCTGATGAGCACCGGCAGCATCAAGGCTTACAAGCTGACCCACTGCGCCGGGGCATACTGGCACGGGGACAGCAGCAAGCCCATGCTCTGCCGCGTTTACGGCACCGCCTTCCCCAGCAAGGAGGCGCTGGAAGAGCACATGGCGCGGCTGGAAGAGGCCCGCAAGCGGGACCACAACAAGATCGGCCGGGAGCTGGAGTATTTCACCACCGCTGAGCTGATCGGCCAAGGCCTGCCCATCCTGCTGCCCAAGGGCGCAAAGGTCATCCAGATCCTGCAGCGCTTCATCGAGGATGAGGAATGCAGACGGGGCTGGCAGATCACCAAGACCCCCTATATGGCTAAATCCGATCTCTATGTGATCTCCGGCCACTGGGATCATTACCGGGACGGCATGTTCATCCTGGGCGACCCGGAAAAGGATGAGGAGGTCTACGCCCTGCGCCCCATGACCTGCCCCTTCCAGTATCAGGCTTATCTGAACCGGGCCCGCTCCTATCGTGACCTGCCCCTGCGCTACAACGAGACTTCCACCCTCTTCCGCAACGAATCCAGCGGCGAAATGCACGGCCTGATCCGCGTCCGTCAGTTCACCATCTCCGAAGGCCACCTGATGTGCACGCCGGAGCAGCTGGAGGAAGAATTCAAGGGCTGCCTGGAGCTGGCCATTTACGCGCTGAAATCCATCGGCCTGCTGGAGGATGTTTCCTACCGCTTCTCCCAGTGGGATCCCAACAATAAGGAAAAATACATCGGCACCGCCGAGCAGTGGGACGAAGCCCAGGGCATCATGAAGCGCATTCTGGATCATCTGGGCCTGGATTACAAGGTGGGCATCGATGAAGCCGCTTTCTACGGCCCCAAGCTGGATATCCAGATCAAGAACGTCTGGGGCAAGGAAGATACCCTCATCACCATCCAGATCGACCAGATGCTGGCGGAGAAATTCGGCATGGAATACACCGATACCGACGGCAGCAAGAAGAACCCCTATATCATCCACCGCACCTCCATCGGCTGCTATGAGCGCACCCTGGCTCTGCTGCTGGAAAAATTCGCCGGTGCCCTGCCGCTGTGGTATGCACCCGTTCAGGTGAAGCTGCTGCCCATCGCCGACCGTCATCTGGATTACCTGAACCAGCTTTGCGCCAGGCTGCAGGCCGCCGGGATCCGCGCCGAGGTGGATGCCCGCAGCGAAAAGATCGGCTACAAGATCCGCGCTGCCCAGATGGAGAAGATCCCCTATATGATCGTGGCCGGGGACAAGGACATCGAGGAGAACAAGATCTCTGTCCGCTCCCGCAGCAAGGGCGAGCTGGGCGCCATGGATTTCGAAGCCTTCCTGGCACAGCTGCAGCAGGAGATCGCCGACAAGGTTCTGGACTAAGAGAGAAAAGAGTCCGCCGGGGATCCACCGGAAGATGCAGGAAAAGCTTCAATAAAAGCTTCGATGAAAAAAAACAAAGGCTATGCAGCTTTCGCTGCATAGCCTTTTTGCATAGCAGCAAGGGTTTACAGGGATTAAAAGCCAAAACCGTCCCTTTCTGGACCCAAAGAACTTCAAGCTTTGGCTGCTGCCTTGATCAGAAACACCGCCCAAACAATAAGTGTTTTTGCTGCCCCGAAAGTTCGGCTTCGCTATCCGCGAACCGAACTTTTAAAAAAGCGGCGGTTTTCAGATCCTGCGCCCCCACTTTTTGAAAAAAGCGAGTCAAAACCAGGCTTACTGCTTCTGATGCAAAGCAGCAGACCAGTTCATTGCCCTCCATATCCCCAAAAACGCACATAGCAATATTGACGTTTTCCTATAATATATGGTACTATAAAATCAAGCTTCTTTCACCTCTTAAAAGTTTTTCACAAACAAAAAAAAAAGGATGTGTCTCCGATGGGCTGCAGAACAGGTCTCTCAGATTTTCACCCGGTTTAAAGAGTGGAGGAAACAATATGAAAAAATCATCTTTTCTGCTCATCCTCTGTCTCCTGGCTTTGCTGGCCTTCCTCCTTTGCGCCTGTGGGCAGGGAGCTATGGCCGACTATGACAGCGCCTATCAATGTGTGGCAGAGGCAGGCTTCCCCATGAAGAACATGAATGCGGAGACGCTTTTCTCCATTTATGAAGAGATCAAAGCTGCGGACAGGGTGATCACAAATA
>JAUMYD010000140.1 GCA_030528765.1 Bacillota bacterium | reverse complement strand
GCATATGATCGCGGATGCCCACATCTATGACCGGCATATCCCCCTGGTGGAGCGGCTGCTGGAAAAAGAAGCCCTGCCCGGCCCCCGGCTGGAGCTGGATCCGGAGATCAAAGATTTCTACGCCTTCAGCAGCGATAGCTTCAGGCTGCTGGACTATCAGTATCATAGTTTCACAGAGCCGATCCCGGTAGCGATCTAGACTGCCGAAGATAGTGCAGAAAAGGAGAAAAAATGCGGCTGATCGTTTGCGTTGATAAAAATTGGGGCATTGGCCGGGAAGGCCACCTGCTTTTCCCCATCCCTGCGGATCTGAAGCAGTTTAAAGCCCATACACTGGAAAAGGTAGTGGTCCTGGGCCGCCTGACCCTGTCCACCTTCCCCGGGCAGCGTCCCCTTCCGGGGCGGAAGAATATCATTCTTTCTCATGATCCGGAATTTTGCGTGGAAAACGCAGAGACTGCGCACTCCCTGGAAGAGCTCTTCTCCCTGCTGCGCCCCTATGATGAGGAAAACATCTATGTGATCGGCGGGGAATCCGTATATCGCCTGCTGCTGCCCTACTGCCATCTGGCCTTTGTGACCAGGCTGAAGGGGGACTTTGCAGCAGATCGTTTTCTGCCGGATCTGGAACAGGAAGGCTGGCAGCTGCGGGAGGTCTCAGAGGAATTCCGGCATGAGGGCATCGGCTACAACTTCTGCGCCTACGAAAATCCCGGAGCCAGAGACTGGCGCTGAGGAACAGCTCCCCTTTGAAAGAAAAAAACAAAGACAGGGCTTCGGCAGGAAGCTCTGTCTTTTTATGTAAATAGCCCTGCTGCCGCAGTTTACGAAAAAAAGAAGGCGTGCTATAATGGCACTGTTGAACACTGTCAGATCCTGCCCGAAAGGAGAAGCCATGAACGCCGGAAGCCCAAAATTACGCTGCATATTCTTTCCCCTTTTCCTGCTCTGCCTGGCTTTCGCTGTTTTCCGTGCGGCTGCACAGCCTGCCCCCGATACCCTGCCGCCACAGGAAGATGAGATGCAACTCCAAGGGCGCAGCGGGAAGGTGCTCTCCTTCAGCAGCCAAAGCTTTCTGCTTTTGGACGAGGAAAACCATGCCCGCAGCTTTCCCCTGCCGGAAGGCGAAGCAAAAAAGATAGAAGTAGGCTGCCGGGTGGATCTATATTACCGGGAAAACAAGGGCGAAACGGAGATCTTGCAGATGCACATTTCCCCGCTTACTCCTTTGGACCGGGTGCAGCAGCAGATGACAGCGCTTTCCACCGAAGAAAAGGTGGGCCAGCTCATTCTGGCCCGCTGCCCGGAACAGGGTGGCACAGCCTGGGTGGAGCAGCTGCAGCTGGGCGGCTACATACTTTTTGACCGGGATTTCCGGGAACACAGCCCGGAGGAGGTGAAGGCAGATATCTCTGCTTACCAGCAGGCGGCAAAGATCCCCCTCTTTATCGCAGTAGATGAGGAGGGTGGCCTGGTGACCCGGGCCAGCAGCTACAGCGCCTTCCGGGAAACCCCCTTTGCCTCCCCCCAGAAGCTCTATGCCCAGGGTGGATGGGAAGCCATCGCTGCGGATACCCGGGAAAAATGCGCCTTTTTACTGGAGATAGGCATCAATCTGAATCTGGCGCCGGTGGCAGATGTTTCCACAGATCCGGATGATTTCATCTATTCCCGCAGCTTTGGACAGGATGGAGAACAGACGGCAAAATATGTTTCCACCGTGGTAAAAATCATGCAGGAAGAATCCCTGGGCTCTGCGCTGAAGCATTTCCCGGGCTATGGCGGAAATACGGATACGCATGAGGGGGCCGCCTACGACCAGCGCCCCTATGCGCATTTTCTGGAGCAGGACTTTCTGCCCTTCCGTGCAGGCATCGCAGCCGGTGCCAGCATGGTGATGGTTTCCCATAACACGATTCTTTGTCAGGATCCCCAACACCCGGCCTCCCTCTCCCCAGAGGTACTTTCCGTGCTGCGGAATGAATTGGGCTACAGGGGCATCATCATCAGCGATGATCTGGCCATGCCTGCCGCAGCGGATTGGCAGGGAGAGCAGCCCCCCGCCGTCCAGGCCATTCTGGCAGGCTGCGATATGCTTTGCAGCAGTGATTTCATTGGGCAATATCGGCAGCTGCTCTCAGCAGTGGAGCAGGGGATCATTTCCCAGGAGCGGCTGAATGCCTCTGTGGAGCGGGTTTTGCTGGCAAAATATGCGCTTGGCTTGCTGGAATAAAAAAAATCCGGGAAAATCAAAAAAAAGACTTGCAAATGTGTTCCAAATAGGCTATAATAAATTTCGCTGTGGAACACATTTTGCTGATATAGCTCAGTAGGTAGAGCGCATCCTTGGTAAGGATGAGGTCCCCAGTTCGAATCTGGGTATCAGCTCCAAAGGCCAGACTTCTTACGAAGTCTGGCCTTTTTTATCAGCCTGCACAGACTGCCTGTAGCCTTTGCCCTGCCCTATTCCGAAAGCAGCATTTCAGCATGCCCAGCGCACAGCAGGCCGGGCTTTGATTCTCCGGAGCCACCACTGCAGCACAGGGCAAAGGTGTGCAGCTGCGATGCTGCCTGCAAAAAGGAGGTAGAACAGCAAATGAAGGCTATCGAGTATGGCAAAGAAAACAAAGACTGTCTCCTTTTCCTTCATGGAGGCGGCCTCTCCTGGTGGAATTATAAAGAGGTGGCTGAGCTGCTTTCTTCACGCTTCCATATCGTTATTCCCATATTAAACGGGCACGGAGGCAGCGGCATTCCCTTTACTTCCATAGAGGAAAATGCAAAAGAAATTATTTCTTATATCGATGCTCATTTCGGAGGCCAGGTCTTATTGATCGGCGGCCTCTCCCTTGGCGGGCAGATCCTGCTGGAAATGCTTTCCCAGCGGAGCAATATTTGCAGCTTCGCAATGATTGAAAGCGCGCTGGCATTGCCGCTGAAGCCAGCCACAGCCTTTATGAAGCCGGCATATGCGATATGCTATCCCCTTATCAAAAAGCGCTGGTTTGCAAAGCTACAGTTTCGTGCCCTCCATATCAAAGCAGGACACTTTGAAGCCTATTATACAGACTCTGCTGCCCTTTCAAGGCAGGATCTGCTGGCCTTTTCAATAGCGAATTCCAATTATCGCCTTAAAGATACACTTGCCGCCTGCAAGGCCAAAGCACTGATCCTGGCAGGTGGCAGAGAAAGTGCTATAATGAAAAAATCAGCCAGGATCATTGCCGGGCTCCTGCCGGCTGCCAGGCTTGAGCTCATGAAAAACTATTTTCACGGGGAGCTCTCCCTCAATCACCCCGAAGAATACACAGAAAAACTGCTGCAGCTGATCAGCCCCGGAACCCCAGTGGAACAGACAGGAAGGGCAAGTTCTCCGGTAGAGCATGCGGCCCCTGGCTTCGCAGCGCACTGCAACTGACGCTGCACAGAGGAAAGTGCCCCGCAAAGGAGGGGGATTTACCGCTCCCTCGCTCTGCTTCGCTGGAATCCACTTTACATATGGACTTCTGGGTGATGCCGAAGAAACGAAAGAAACAGACCTGTGAAAAAATCACAGGTCTGTTTTACTGCTTTGTGGGCTCCGCCGGAGGAAGTAATTCTTATTCGCAATCGCTGCTACCAGCTGGGCTGCAAATGACTGCCCCGGGGGCCGCCCTTCACGATCAGCTTCCGATCGATCCGCTGCCGCAGCTCCTCAACGTGGGAGATGATTCCCACCAGTCGTTTTCCGCTGCTCAGCTGCTCCAAAACACGCATGGCTTGTTCCAGAGAATCCCCATCCAGAGAGCCGAAACCCTCGTCTATAAACATGGCCTCCAGCTGCACGCCGCCTGCGTGGGCCTGCACCACATCGGCCAGCCCCAAAGCCAGGGCAAGAGAAGCCTTGAAAGATTCTCCGCCGCTCATACTGCGAACATCCCGCTGGCTGCCTGTATATTCATCAAAAACATCCAGCTCCAATCCGCTTTGGGCACTGTGGGCATTCTCCACACGGCGGCGCAGCTGAAAACGCCCCTCACTCATCCGGGAAAGGCGCTGGTTTGCACTTTCCAGCACCCGGTCAAAATAGGCACTTTGAATATAACGCTCCAGCGTGATCTTTTGTTTTCCTTTCAGTGTACCGTTCAGGGTATCGGAAAGATCCTGCAGCATCGCACACTTTCTGCCCTGCTCCGCAGTTTTTTCCGCAATTCGCCGAATGCTGTCCCGGGAAAGACGATTTCTGTCCAGGCGGGAAAGAATGCGGTTCTGCGCCTGCTGCAACTGCTCCCGCTGCGCCCGAAGCTGCAGCTGCTCCTGCTGAAGCCCTTCCAGATCCGGAAGGGCCCGACCCTGAATGCTTCTCTCCAGGCTGCTTTTTTCCGCAGCCAAGGCACTCTTCTCCTGCCCGAAATCGCTAATTCTCTTCTGCAGGACGGCCTTTTCCTCTTCACTGCGCAGGGAGCGGCGATACAACTCCCAGCTGCCCATGCGGCTGATGGCTGCACAACGAAGCTCCTTTTCTGCCGTTTCTGCCATACGCTGCGCCTCCGCAAGCTGGCTCTGCAGCTGGCCAAGGCGAACTGCCGCAGCCTGGGCGGCAGTCTCTGCTTTTCGGAAGCCCTGCTCTACTTCATCATAGCTTCGGTTCCAGCGTTCCAGCTTCCCGCGGGAGGCCTGCAGGTCCTTCTCTGCCTCCTCTCTCCGGCAGAAAAGCAGCTGCCCGCAAAGATCATCCAGGCGGTCTCGCAGAGCCTGACATTGCTTTCTGACAGAGGATTCTTCCTCCCGCAGCCTTTCCTGCTCCTTTCGGGAACTTTCCAGGCTTCTTTCTCTGCTCTGCAGCTCCTTCAGCAGGCTCTGCCCCTGCTCCAGAAGGCAGCTGCGCTTTCGCTCT
>JAUMYD010000139.1 GCA_030528765.1 Bacillota bacterium | reverse complement strand
GGAAATGCGGGAGATCGAGGATTTCCTGGGCATCACGAAAAATAAACCCCGCCGTATCGTCATCTTCGGCGGCGGCCTCTGTGGTTATTATCTGGCAGATCAGCTGGGGAAAAATCCCCGTCTCCGCCAGGTGAAGATTTTTGAGCCGGATGCCAAACGCTGTGAGGAATTGGATCAGCTTCTGGACAACGCGCTGGTCTTTAATTGCTCCGGCGTGGATGTGCCCCTCTATAACGACGAGAACGTGGGAAATGCAGATGTTTTCGTTGCCGTATCCGACGATGACAAGGAAAACCTCTTCGCCTCTGTGCTGGCAAAAAATATGGGCGCAAAAAAAACCATCTGCCAGATCCGCAGCAGCGAATATGCCCATATCGTGGAAAAAGTGGGCCTGGATCGGGTGGTCTCCCCCAGCCGGCTGACGGCAGATGCCATTCTCCGCTTCATCAATCGAAATTATATCCTCTCCCTGACCCGCTTTGATGACAGCCAGGGCCAAATCGCAGAATACAGCATTCCCGAACATGCACCCTGCATCGGGAGGCCCCTGATGGAGCTGGATTTCCCCAGCGGAGCCCTGATCTGCATGCTGAACCGTGGCGATCAGCACATCATCCCCCAGGGGCGGGACAGCATCTGCGCTGGCGATAGCATTCTGGTGTTCTCCCTGCCGGAAGCCCTGCGAAAAGTGGAGATCCTTTTGACCGGGGAAGGGAAATAAGCATGCGGATCGGACGGGTTCTATATTTAATGGGGAAAATCAGCCTCATCCTGGGTGCATCTATGCTGATCCCCCTGTTCACTTCCTTTCTTTATAAGGACGGCAGCAGCGGAAGCTTTGCCTTCGTCATCCGCCTCTGTGTGCTGCTTGGCCTGCTGCTGATGTTCCTGTGCAGAAAGCACAGCAGGCAGATCATGCGGCAGCGGGAATGCTATCTCTTTGTTACGCTGGTTTGGATCTATGCCGGTGCAATGGGGGGCTTGCCCTATGTGATCTCCGCGCAGATCCCGGATTTCGCCGGGGCCTTCTTTGAAACAATCTCCGGCCTGACCACCACCGGAGCCACCGTCTTTACGAAGGTGGAAGATGTTCCCCATTCCATTCTGCTCTGGCGCTCTCTCACCCACTGGCTGGGCGGCGCCGGCATCGTGCTGCTGTTCGTGGCGCTGATCCAGCCCAAGGGCAGCAGCGGGGAAGGCATTACCATCTTCCGGGCGGAATATAGCGGCGGCGCACTTTCAGAACGCCTGGCTGTGCGCATCGAAGACAATGCCCAGATCATCTTCTGGGTCTATCTGGGGCTGACAGTGGCCTGCACCCTGCTGCTCTGGCTGGGCGGGATGAGCTTTTTCGATGCTGTCAATCACGCCATGGCCACCACCTCCACCGGTGGCTTTTCCACCCGCACCGCCTCCATGGCCGCCTTCAATCCCTTTTGCCAATGGGTCGTTGGCGTTTTTCTGGTGCTTTCCGGTATCAATTTCTCTCTCTACTTCCTGCTGCTGGTGCGGCACCGTATCCGCCAGGTGCTGCGGGATGAAGAGACCCGGGCCTATCTGCTGGTGGTGCTGCTCAGCACCCTGATCGTTGCCTGCTCCCTCTGGCAGCATCAGTGCTACCAGCAGCCGGAGGAGATCTTCCGGCAGGCCTTTTTCCAGGTGGCTACCATCATCTCCACCGGCGGCTTTGCCACGGCAGATTTTGATCTCTGGCCCTCTCTGGCCAGGGGGATCCTCTTCCTGCTGCTGCTCTTCGGCGGCTGCTCCGGCTCCACCGCTTCCGGTGTCAAATTCAGCCGCATCGTCATTCTGCTGAAAGGCACAGCCCGGGAGCTGCGTACCATGTTCCGCCCCCAGCAGGTACAGCGCATCGAATACAATGACAAACGACTGGGGGACGATGTTCCCCGGCGCATGGCCTTTTTTGTCTTTCTTTATTTCAGCCTGGTGATCGGCGGCAGCTTCATCCTCATGCTGGATGGCATTCAGTGGATGGAAGCCATTGTGGCCTGCCTTTCCTCCATCGGCAATGTGGGCCCGGCAATGGGCTCCATGGGCCCGGCAGGGAATTTCGCAGCCTGCTCCACCCTGGCGAAATATGTGCTCAGCTTTCTGATGCTGGCCGGTCGCCTGGAGGTTTATACCATTCTGCTGCTCTTTATCCCCGCGGTATGGAGAAAATAGACTACCCGCGGATCATTACTTTTCCGGAGGATTTAAAACATGAACAGAAACAGTACGGGCTTCGTAAACGGTGTCTGGCAGCCGCCCCCCAGAAAAAGCCGCTGGTGGATCTGGCTGCTGCTGATCCTGGGCCTGCTGATCCTGGGCCTGCTGCTGGCCCTGCTCTTCTCCCTGGGGCAGCAGCTGGAGGAGGAAACAGCACACAGGCAGGCAGATGTTCCCTATGTGGGCCTGCTCTATGTGGAAGGGACCATGATGACGGAGAGCCCCGTCGAAAGCCTGCTTTCCGGTGGCCAATACTATGATCACGAATATCTGCTGCAGACTGTGGATGAAATGATGCAGGATGAAAACAATCAGGGCCTGCTGCTTTATATCGACAGCCCCGGCGGTGAAGTTCTGGCAGCGGATGAGCTGGGCCGCAAGCTTCTGGAATACAAGGAAAGCACCCAGCGTCCCCTCTATGTCTACGGGCATGCCTATGCAGCCTCCGGCGGCTATTGGCTGGCCTGCCTGGGGGACGAGATCTTCCTGCAGCGCTATTGCATCACCGGCAGCATCGGCGTGACCATGGGCAGCATGCTGGATATCAGCAAGCTGCTGGAGGAGCACGGCATCGTTGTCCATGATCTTTCCAGCGGCGCACAGAAAACTGCCGGCAGCCTGATGAGCCCCCCGAACGAGGAGACCATCGCCCTGCACCAGACCATCGTGGATGAGTATTACGGCTATTTTCTGGATTGGATCCTGCAGAACAGAACGGATCTCTCCTATACCCAGCTGCAGCAGCTGGCCGATGGCCGCATCTTCACTGCCAGCCAGGCGGTGGAAAACGGCCTGGCCGACCATGTGGGCGAGCTGGATGATGCGATCCTGGCCCTGCTGGAACAGTGTGATGCCGAATGCGAGATCTGGGAATTTTTCCCGCCCGCGCAGAGCAGCCTTCTGAGCGATTTCTTCCTGCGTGGGGGAAGCTCTGATCTGGCCATTTTGCTGCAGCTGCTCCCGCCCTCCGGGGTCCTGGCCTACTACCAGTACAGATAATGGTTTTTCACCCATTTTTCAGCAAGTAAGCATGCCGAAAACTTGTATTTCTAATATAATAAACAAATAAAACACGCAGAACACAAGGAGGATGAAACAATGAAAAAATGGCTTATCAGCCTTCTGGCGGCAAGCATGCTGCTCAGCTTCACCGCCTGCGGAGCGGATCCGGCCGGGGAAGAGCCCGGCGGCGAGCCTGTTTCCAATACAGATCTGGTCCCCTATGAGGAAGAGCCCATCATTACGGAGATGGAAGGTGAGCTGGCGGATCTGGAAAAGGTTCTGGATCGCAGCATCAGCCTGCCCGGTGCCTGGACTGTTCAGCGCTGCACGGTGATCGATGAAAGCATCGCCCAGCTCGAATTCCAGCAGGCTGAGAAAAGCTATGTTGCCCGTGCTGCCAAGGGGAAACAGGAAAACCTGAGCGACATGGATAAGATCTTTAACACCACGGAAACAAAGGAGCTCAATGGCATCAGCGTTACCATCCGCTATATCGACTCCACGAAAACCACCCTGCCCCTGACCTTTGCCGTGGCAGATGCTTATGATGAAGAGCAGGATCTCAGCCTTTGTGTCATTCAGGATGAATTCAGCAGCGTGGAGGATCTGCTCGCCGCCATGGAAGCTCTGATGGGCAGCCTCTCCGGCAGCAGCGCCGCCGCAGCCTCCCTTTCCACTGATTTCAGCCAGCTCCCCGCCGGGGAAGAGCCGGAAGTGATGGAAGATGCCATCTGCTATGTTTGACCCTGGGATTAGCGTCCCGGAGGGATACATGATCCCCTGTCAGGCTTCGCAAAATTCAGATTATCTTCATAATTTATTAGCTTCCTCTAAAAAAAATAAGCAGGAAATAAGAAAACCTTATTGAACTTTTACAGATGGAAGATTATCCAAGCAGGCAGATTTCCCCTTCTTTTCTTTTCTGCGGCTGCCCTTCCCCGCAGTCTCTGCTTTTGGGATTTGGAACCATTTTCTCTTCCAAAGCGTCTTTCTTTCAGAGGAAGTCACCACTCAGGTCTCAATGTTACAGCGTTTCTCATACATCATATCTTTTAAGGAGGAAAAAACATGAAGAAAACCTTGCTTGTTGTATTGCTGGCTTTGACGATGGTATTCGCCTTTGCCAGCATGGCCATGGCTGATGGCCCCGCACTCACCGTGGATGGGGACGATTACGCCGTTGCCGCTAAAACTGATTTCGTTGAAATCAGCTTCAAAGCCACCGGCCTCACTGCCGGCGAAACCTATTTCGTGCAGGCTGGCAGCGAAAAAGGCGCTGAAGTAACTGTTGCCGAAAGTGCTACCACCGCTGATCTGAAGCTCAAATTCAAACCTGCTGAAGGCTGGCAGCATACCGGCGAAAACGAAAGCGGCAGCTTTGACCTGATGAAAAAAGGCACCCCCGATGAGAAGGTCGCTACCGCTGTCGGCCCCAAAGTCAAAGTGGGCAGCGACAAAGCTGAACTGGATGTTAAAAAGGCTTCCACCGAAACTGCCTATGTCAACATCGAAAAATCCACTGATGGCAAAACCTTCACCGTCTACACCGATGCTGCTTCCGTCAAGCTGGCTCTCACCGCCAGTGCTGATGCAACCATCGACAAAGGCGCTACCCTGACCCTGTCTGCGGACACCACCGTCAAGGTCTCTGCCCAGAACGGCACCGAAGTTACCT
>JAUMYD010000138.1 GCA_030528765.1 Bacillota bacterium | reverse complement strand
GTTCTTTTGCTTCTTTTCTTTCAAGAAAAGAAGGACTTTATATTTTCTTGAAAACCGCCGCTTTTTGAAAAAAGCGGCAGCAAAAACTTTAATCTTTGGGCCGCGGCGTGGAGCAAAGACGGCGAAGCCCATTAAAGTTCTTTTGCTTCTTTTCTTTCAAGAAAAGAAGGACTTTATATTTTCTTGAAAACTGCCGCTTTTTGAAAAAAGCGGCAGCAAAAACTTTAATCTTTGGGCGGTGGCATGGAGCAGCGAGGAGCTTTCGCCGCACCACAGAGGAGGATTCCCGATGAAAATTCTGGGCATACGGGTAGATGAGCTGGATATGCAGGCTGCGCTGGAGCAGCTGACGAAACTTCTGGAGCAGCCCGGGCAGAAGGAGCTGGCCCAGGTGGTAACGATCAACCCGGAGGGGATCATGCTGGCAAAGGCTGACCCGGAGCTGCGGAAGATCGTGGAGCAGGCTGAGCTGGTGACGGCAGACGGGACGGGCATCCTCTGGGCTGCGGAAAAGCTGGGCAAGCCAATGAAGGAGCGGGTCACAGGCATTGATCTGCTGGAAAAGCTGGCCGGGCTGGCTGCGGAAAAGGGCTGGCGCATCTATCTGCTGGGGGCAAAGCCGGGCATTGCGGAGCAGGCCGCGGCAGAGCTCTGCTGCCGTTACCCGGGGCTGCAGATCGTGGGCACGGAAAACGGCTATTTCCGGGATCGGGAGGCGGCTGTTCTCGAAGGCATCCACCGGGCAGAAGCGGATATCCTCTTCGCCGCACTGGGCATGCCCTTTCAGGAAAAATGGCTGCATCAGCACAGAAGCGAGCTGGGCTGCCGCCTGGGGATCGGCGTGGGCGGCTGCTTCGATGTGCTGGCCGGCACGGTGAAACGCGCACCCCTGCTCTGGCAGAGGCTGCGGCTGGAATGGCTGTGGCGCCTGCTCTCCGACCCAAAACGCTGGCGGAGATACCTGGCCATCCCCCGCTATATGCGGGCAGTGCTGCGGGAAAAAAGGCAAATACGATAGCGGTATCCATACCGGTATAGATTCCGGCATCTATACGATATAACGAAGGATATAATGAAGGATGTAACGAAAAGAGGCGGCGCAGACCGCCTCTTTTCTGCTGCTCCTCCCGGGAAAAGCAGCCGGCTCCGGCAGACAGGAAAGCCAAAGACAGCAGGTGAAAAAGTTCTGCATCAGCTTTCACGAAAAAAACATGCCCTGCTCATACAGAATACCAAACAGGGGGCTATACTCTTTCTCAGATAAAGAAAATCCGCGGAGCCCTCCTTTAAGATTACATGTGACACCTCTCCCGGTCCTTTTCTTTATCCCAACGGGCTTTTCTGCCGCAGCCCGTTCCTTTTCCTCCCGGTGGGCGCCACTGCCGGGAGGAAGAGAAAAGGACAGCCATTCTGCGGCACAGAAAAGCACGCTTTCAATTGATTTTCCGAGCTTTTTGATTTAATTCTCCAATCTTTCCTTCTCTCCACTTCTCTTTTGAAAGAAACAGACCGCCTCTCACCGGCGGTCTGTTTCTTTTAAGAGATGATGCCGACAAATTCTTGACTATTTTTCCGATAATTCACTATTCTTCTAATTTGTTAGCCTTCATATTGACTTCGCTAGCAGGGAATATTATAATATCAACAGTGTATCAGTATTGCTTTACTTTACTTGTCTAAAGCATACCGAGGGCACCTTACCTTGCACTCATAAAACGGAGGTATAAATATGACCAAGAAATTTGTCTATCGTTTCCAGGAAGGTAACGCGAGCATGCGTAATCTGCTGGGCGGCAAAGGTGCAAACCTGGCTGAAATGACCGGCCTGGGCATGCCCATCCCCCAGGGCTTCACCGTCACCACCGAAGCCTGCAATGACTATTACGCAAACGGCCAGAAGATCTCTGAAGAAATTCAGGCTGAAATCAAGGCAACCCTCAACGCACTGGAAGAAGAAAGCGGTAAGAAATTTGGGGATCCCGTGGATCCGCTGCTGGTTTCCGTCCGCTCCGGTGCCCGCGCTTCCATGCCCGGTATGATGGACACCATTCTGAACTTGGGTCTGAATGAAGAATCCACCGCCGGCATGGCCAAAAAGACCGGCAATGCCCGCTTTGCTTATGACTCCTATCGTCGCTTCATCCAGATGTATGCAGACGTAGTCAAAGAAGTTCCCAAACCCCGCTTCGAGCAGATCCTGGCACAGGTGAAGGAAGCGAACAACATCCATTTCGATAACGAGCTGACCGAAGATATGCTGCAGGATGTCATCGCCCAGTATAAAGTCCTCTACAAAGAGGCCGTTGGTGAAGATTTCCCCAGCGACCCGCTGGTTCAGCTGATGGAAGCTGTTACCGCTGTTTTCCGCAGCTGGAACAATCCCCGCGCCATCTATTACCGCCGCATGAACAACATCCCGCCGGAATGGGGCACTGCCGTTAACGTCCAGCGCATGGTCTTCGGCAACAGCGGCGAAAATTCCGGCACCGGCGTTGCCTTCACCCGCAACCCCGCCACCGGCGAAAAGAAACTCTTCGGCGAATACCTCATCAACGCCCAGGGCGAAGACGTGGTCGCCGGCATCCGCACCCCCCAGCCCATCGCTGTTCTGGAGCAGGATATGCCCGCTGCCTATAAGGAATTCGTGGAGATCGCCAACAAGCTGGAAGCCCATTACCGCGATATGCAGGATATGGAATTCACCATCGAAGACGGCAAGCTCTATTTCCTCCAGACCCGCAACGGCAAACGTACTGCCCACGCTGCTCTGAAGATCGCTGTTGACCTGGTGGACGAAGGCATGCTCACCGAGGAAGAAGCCCTGCTGAAGGTGGAAGCTGACCAGCTGAACCAGCTGCTGCATAAGAGCTTTGATACCGCTGAGCTGGCCAAGCATCAGGCCATCGCTGAAGGTCTGCCCGCCAGCCCCGGCTCCGGCGCAGGTAAGATCTACTTCACCGCGGAAGAAGCCAAACAGGCCCACGCCAAGGGCGAACGCGTCGTCCTGGTCCGCAACGAAACCTCCCCCGAAGACATTGAAGGTATGGCTGCCTCTGAAGGCGTTCTCACCGTTCACGGCGGCATGACCTCCCACGCTGCAGTCGTGGCCCGCGGCATGGGCACCTGCTGCGTTGCCGGCTGCGCCCAGGCCCGCATCAATGAAGAAGAAAAGACCATCGCTTTCGGCGATAAGGTATTCAAAGAGGGCGATTTCCTCTCCCTGCACGGCTCCACCGGTAAGGTCTACGAAGGCGATATCCCCACCGTGGAACCGAACATCGGCGGCGACTTTGCCCGCCTGATGGAATGGGCTGACAAATATCGCATCCTGAAGGTTCGCACCAATGCCGACACCCCCAAGGATGCCCAGACTGCCGTTGATTTCGGCGCAGAAGGCATCGGCCTGACCCGTACCGAGCATATGTTCTTCAAAGAAGACCGTATCCCCCGCGTCCGTCAGATGATTCTTTCCTCCACCGTGGAAGAGCGCAAAAAAGCCCTCTCCTACCTGCTGGAAATGCAGCGTCAGGATTTCATCGGCATCTACGAAGTCATGCAGGAACGTCCTGTGACCGTCCGCCTGCTGGATCCCCCGCTCCATGAATTCCTGCCCACCGCTGACGAAGACATCCAGGCTCTGGCTGATGAAATGGGTCTGAGCTTTGAGGCTGTCAAGGGTCGCTGCGATGAGCTGCATGAATTCAACCCCATGATGGGTCACCGCGGCTGCCGTCTCTGCGTCACCTATCCGGAGATCGCAGAAATGCAGGCCCGCGCCATCATCGAGGCTGCCATTGACGTCAACAAACGCATGGGTCTGGCCATCGTTCCCGAGATCATGATCCCGCTGGTAGGCGAAGTTCGCGAGCTGGATTTCGTCAGAAAAGCCGTTGTGGCCACTGCCGATGCAGTCATCGCTGAGCAGGGCGCAAAGCTGGAATACCTGGTCGGCACCATGATCGAGCTGCCCCGCGCCTGCATGGTGGCAGATGACATCGCCGCTGTGGCACAGTTCTTCAGCTTCGGCACCAATGACCTCACCCAGATGACCTTCGGCTTCTCCCGCGATGACGCCGGCAAATTCCTGGATGAATACTACAACAAGCAGATCTATGTCAGCGATCCCTTCGCACACATCGACTTCAAGGGCGTGGGCGAACTGATGAAGATGGCCATCGAAAAGGCCAAACCCGTCCGCCCCGACATCAAGCTGGGCATCTGCGGCGAACACGGCGGCGACCCCATCAGCGTGGAATTCTGCCACAAGCTGGGTCTGGCTTATGTCAGCTGCTCTCCCTTCCGTGTACCTATCGCCCGTCTGGCTGCAGCACAGGCTGCCATCAAGAATAAATAAGCCAGCCCTGCTTCGGGAGCTTCACCCTGCTTCATAAGACAAATAAAAACAAGCGTATCATTCTTTCGAATGATACGCTTGTTTTTTATGCTGCTGCAGAGTGGGGGGCAAAAGGAGGCGGCTTAGCCATCTTTTGCTAAACCCCAACTTTCCTGAAAGAAAGTTGGACAAAGAACTTTACCGCTTGGGGCGTCCTTCTTATTTCAGGCAGCAGGCCCAAAATCAGTGTTTTTTGACCCACTTTTTTCTAAAAAAGCGGGGCTTTCCCTAAGAAAAGGGCTTGCAGGCCACTCTTCCCCGAAAAAGGCGACAAAGCAGGGGCGTCTGCCTCCCTCTGTGAATATTTTTTGAGAACCCGGCTAAAGAACTTGTATTCATTTACAGATGTTGCTATAATTTAAATATCTATCCTTGTTTGCGGAACAGCTTCATCTGCTCCGGAAGGAGGTATTATGTCTCAGTTTTTCGATTCGATCATTGATTTCTTTCAAAAGATACTTCCGGAAGCACCGGCAGGGCTGAAGATCAGCAGCGATGCGGCCTGCAACTGGTGCCATATGTGCAATAAGCCCGGCGGACTCTGCATACTCTGGTGGATCGTGCTGGTGCTTGTGCTGCT
>JAUMYD010000137.1 GCA_030528765.1 Bacillota bacterium | reverse complement strand
TCCGCGCACCGATCACACTCTGCTGCCCCAACGTCGGCCAGCACAAACAAAAAAGCCCCCGGCTCTCACCCACATCAGGGGAAAGCCGGGGGCTTTTTGTTCATTTCAGCAGAATTCCTGCCTTTGTCATTCTTCTTTCTGCTGCTCCGCCTTTAGTGCCAATCGCGTACAAACAAAGAATGCCACCAATAGGGCCAGATATAGTCATCCGCACTGCCCATTGAGGACCATAAAGTCTCACAGTGGGCATAAACCCAGTCCTCCCCGTCCTTCTCAAAATAAAAAATATTACCCGAGAAAGAGCTATAATAATAGACCTTTGCTTCGCGATCATTGCAGCGAAGCACCCGGAAATCTTCTGCACAAATTAAACTGTTATACTCTTCCGAATTTTTAAATACCTCCCCCTGTATTTTCGTTAGCAAGGAATAATAAGCCATGCTGAGCAGCCAAAACAAAAGGATAGCCAGCAATAGCAGCAGCAGTGGCCGCTCCCTCCATCTTTTTTTCCTAATTTTATCTTTTATCGAATTCACCCCTTTGCTTATTTTTCATCTAACTCCAGTAAGCTTCCCATACGCGCATAATAGGACTCTGCCATTTTCCCGAAATCATTTGCACCAGGAGAAGAATGCGGCGGTTTATTTCCCCAGCCCTGATTATATAGGGTCGCCAAGATATCCGGTCGCGTCTTAATTTCTGGAAAAGCATTGATCCACTGGTCTTGTGCATATTTTAAATACGCCGCTGCATAACGAATATTCTCTTTTTCATCCAATAAACGTTTTGCAATGTTGTATTCTCTAGCTAATGGTGATTCTTCACCGAAAATGGATTTTCCTCCTTCTGTCCTTTCGATATAGCCCATATCTTCCATCTGCTCCGCAGTGCTGACTTTTACCTGAGAAATACCAATAGAGGTATCTATGAAAAACAGGGGGAAATCGGCCGAATCAACAATATTAATATTATGTCGCTGTTCCGTATAGACACATGCAGCCAATGTTTGCGGGTCCACCTCAAATTCCTCTGCTGCAGCAAGAATATTTTCCTTGTTTCGGGCAATCACATATTCAGCTCTATTTTTTATTCTGTTCTGCCCCGTTACTTCTGCCAGAAAATCATGCATCTCTTGGCTGAAGCTGCGGAAAGGATCCCTGTCACTTCGCATCCGATACCAGGCATAGAGCGTATTCTCGTCCAGCTGCCCCGTCTCCGGCACCGTTTCCCCATTCGGCCCGGTATAACCCAGAGCATTCAGCACCGTCTGGGTTCGCAGCGTTTCATTCGGGTTCGCAAAATCCTGCATAGATGCGGAATCCGAATTCACCACCTTTCGCAGGGGCGCTTCTCTCTGCAGCTTCTTTTCCAACACAGACATATCCTGCCCCACCTGCCGGGATACATAATCCTGCTTCCCGCTGCTCTGGGGCAGGCTCCGCGCACCGATCCCGCTCTGCTGCCCCAGCGTCGGCCAGCACAAACAAAAAATCCCCCGGCTCTCACCCTAATCAGGGGAAAGCCGGGGATTCCTTGTGCAGAAAGATAGCAGGGATGGCTAATGAAAAGGAGAATCTTTATGGTACGCCAGCGTGCAAACTGAAAGGAGAGCGAATATGTGCATAAACACAGATAACCTGACCAAAGCGGGAAAAATCCTACTCCCCATACTCATATTTATCTGGCTACTCCCTTTTCTAATCGTTCTTGTTCTTGGGATCAGCTTCTGGATCATAGAATACCCCTTCAAGCAGCAGCTCTTCGAATGTCCTCTGCCGGCGGAAACGATCCTTCTGGATAAGATGACCGATGGTGGCAATATCGACGGTGGCAGCAGTGATCGCCAGGATTTCATCGCCATCATCCTGATTAAGAGTGAACTCTCCCAGGAAGAGCTTCAAGACTACTATGCGGAGCAGCTGGAAGATGCCCTTGGCCCAAAACGATTGAACCCTTTCTATAATCCACCCAGCGGCGTCCTCCTGGATGTCAGCCCGGCGCTCTCCCCGGATTATCGCCCCGAGTACAGCATTGTAGACTTTCATTTCCAGTCCATGGAGCGCGAGGAGGATACGACCAACCTATATTACGTTTCTATTTTTTCCTAATCAATGACCAAGAAAATCACGCATATAAGGAAGATATTCGTAAACAAAGTCGCTATATCTGATAGCATCATCACCACTACCATTATAAACAACAAAAATAGCCTGCCAATCCTTATATGATAAATTTTTCAAATCAGCTACCGAATCAGCATACCCCCGGCTTATGGCTTCATTTGCCAACACTGCTCCTATGGTCTGAATATTAAAATGATCATTGGAAGAAAGCCGAAATTGCAAAAGCCAATCATCTTCTGGTAAGCTGGTTTCAATTCCCTCATCCTTCATCTTACCCCATGCCGCTCTTGCAGTATGTGGAAAAATTGCCCCTAAACCCATGGAATGTGTACCCAAAATATTTTTATCAAAAATTTGATACACAATCTCCTTTATATTTGGATTTATTTTCCCCAAAGCAGTAGTAATATTAGCAAGCCAATCAGGTATGCTCTGTGTATATTGCTCTTTCAAAATCACAGAGGCAATCACCTCCGCAGGGATGTTAAATCGTGATGCTGTTTCCAAAATAGCATCACGATTTTTATCAATGGCAGCGAAGGCATTATTCATTCGGATATCTGCCGCAAAAGCAATAAGATTTTTCATTAAATCAGCAGAAGCACTGATTCCCGCAAAAGGACGATTTTTACTAACGGCTTCCCACAGGTCAACAGGTGCAGAGTCCGAGTATTGCCGATCAAGTATCTCATTCAATCGTTCAATAACCACCTCCCCATCCGTTTTTCGTTTTCCTTTCTCCCACTCCCGCTGCGCTTTCGCCATCGGGCTGTTGTTACTTCCCAGCAGCACGCCGCCATAGGTCTTGTCATTCCACGCCAGCAGCGTATCCTGATCCAGAACCCCATCCTCGCGCAGGGGTTTGCCGTTCTGCCCATAAAATCCCAGCAAATTCAGCTTCTCCTGCTCCTCTGCGATGGCTTCCCTGCCGGTAAAGACCTGCTGGGCTCCTGCGTCTGCCTTCAGGAGCACTTCCGTCAGGTTCTTCTCCCTTTTGGCAGGAATCCGGCTCCGCTCAGTAGAATTACCTATATAGAAAGCCTGGCTTTTCTGTAAGGAGGATTGCTATGAAGGATGCAATGGATACATATTTCGAGGAGAAGAAGGAAAGAGATCGGCAACGGCAGGTTGAAAGACAAAAGGATAAAAAAACAAAAATTAGTTATATCGAACTGTTTTTTACCTATTATCTTAGACTTTTTTGGTGGGGAAGTGTAATTACGCTAACAGAATATTATCTCGGAACTTTTTCTGGTATACCCGGCATAGGTATAGTCATTTTTAATTGCGCCCTACGAATACCCCTTGTCCTCATTATTAATAGTTTAAGGGGAAAACAAAAATACTCTTCTGCCTTTTATTTCCTCCTTTGGGTACAGCTCCTTTTAATTTTGGCGGATTTCTTTTATTTATCTGATGAGATGCTAGCTGTAATCCTTTTGGCACTATCAGCACAAATCCTTTTTATGCTTTATCATTATCGCAATAAAAAGCTTCTATTTCCAACTGAGAAACAAACAGAAGAAGAGAGGCAGCCATAGGCTACCCCTCTTCTTTTAAACTTTAATGCACGTTCTGCTCCCAATACTGCAACGAACTTGCTGGGAACAATTCGGTATACCGATTTATATCAGCCTTTACTATGTTATCATATACCATAGTTTTTACTGGAACATTCACAACACTTGAGACATATGGGTTTTTCCACAGATGATCCAAACCTTTATCTGTCACCGTAAAAAGCGTAGTGAAGGCTAAACCTCTAACCAAAGCGTCTTCCACGCTCATGCCACTTTCGATCATCTCATTCATGTATTCCGTCGTGTAGGAAACAACACCAGTATAAAATGTGGGATCCTTAACCGTATCAATGGTACCCGCCACGGCTTTTTTTACCACAGTTTTACCGCTATCCCCAAGCTTATCAAGGATTTTCAGGCTATCCACGGCAGTGTCAGCCCTCCGCATGGAGCCAGAAACAGCAGTGGACGCACCCGCTGTTAGATAGATGAGAGCCAAGTCAAGCAACAAGCCGGGAAGCTCCTCGATCATCGGGGCGAGAAGATTTTTAGCAATCGCTCCCCCCATGGTGCTATCATCGATCTGCTCCAAGGATTTTACTGCCGCCTGGTTCACCTCATCCTGCCAAACCAGGCTTTCACGCAAGGCTTTTCCGACCGCATTCTTTGCATTTTCCGGGTCATGATCTCCTTCCATAAACAAATTATAATACAGACGAACCGGGTCTAATACCAAGCCTACCAAGCCTGACCAGAATTGCTGAACCGCCCAATGCGCTTCCTCATAATCTGAGCGTGTATATTCCTGCCCGGCAGTACCGCTCACCAGTTCATGTATTTCTTCGCTAACAGGATTGGAAAGATCCTCATCTCTTCGCTGGCAGAACCATGCATAAAGCGTATACTGATCCAATACCCCATCTTTTCGCAAAACTTCTCCATTCGGCCCCGTATAACCTCGGGAGGCTAGGCTTTCCTGCATCCACTGAACAGCGGCTCGATTGAGGACAGCCTTTCCATCAACCATAGTAAAGAAAGTAGAACGAGCAGCGTTGTCTTTTTTCGCGATTTCTTCTACCTCTTTAGGGGAAAAGTATCGAAATCTGCTCACTGGCTTCTCTCTTTCCTTCACTGTCCACTTGGATTTCATCCGGTTCTGCCCCGTTACTTCTGCCAGAAAATCATGCATCTCTTGGCTGAAGCTGCGAAAAGGATCCCTGTCACTTCGCATCCGATACCAGGCATAGAGCGTATTCTCGTCCAGCTGCCCCGTCTCCGGCACCGTTTCCCCATTCGGCCCGGTATAACCCAGAGCATTCAGCACCGTCTGGGTTCGCAGCGTTTCATTCGGGTTCGCAAAATCCTGCATAGATGCGGAATCCGAATTCACCACCTTTCGCAGGGGCGCTTCTCTCTGCAGCTTCTTTTCCAACACAGACATATCCTGCCCCACCTGCCGGGATACATAATCCTGCTTCCCGCTGCTCTGCGGCAGGCTCCGCGCACCGATCCCACTCT
>JAUMYD010000136.1 GCA_030528765.1 Bacillota bacterium | reverse complement strand
GGATACAAGCAGCTTTCTCCCGGAAAAGCCCTGGCTATGCTGCGGAGCCGTTTTCTGGAAAGTCGGGAGTTCCCGCATGAGATCGGCCTTTTTCTGGGCTACCCCCTGGGGGATGTTTGCGGCTTCATAGAAAACGGCGGCAAAAACTGCAAGTGCTCCGGCTGCTGGAAGGTCTACAGCAATGAGCAGGAGGTACAGCTTTTATTTGAAAAATACAGGAAATGCCGGGAGACTTATCGGAAATCCTTTCGTTCCGGGAAGAATATCCGCCAGTTGACTGTATCAGCATAATCAGTCTAAAAATAAAGGAAAGAGGTATTCTACATGCGTAAAGTTGCAGTTGTCTATTGGAGTGGCACCGGTAATACGGAAGCCATGGCAAAAAAAGTTTTGGAAGGCGCCAGAATGCAGGGTGCAGAGGCTGCGCTCTTCACGGCAGAGCAGTTCCGTGCGGAGATGCTGGCCGACTATGAAGCAGTGGCTTTCGGCTGTCCCTCTATGGGTGCGGAAGAGCTGGAAGAGAGTGAATTTGCGCCTATGTTTGATGCTTGCCGCCCCCTGCTGCAGGGGCAGAAGATCGCTTTGTTTGGTTCCTATGGCTGGGGAGATGGGGAATGGATGCGCAGCTGGGAAGGGGATTGCCTGAGTCTTGGTGCAGTTTTGCTTTGCCAGGCGGTGATCTGCAATGAAGCCCCGGATGAGGAAGCAGAGCAAGCCTGCCTGGAGTTGGGAAAAGCTCTGGCTTAGGCCGGGCTCTCCCGCACTTCCGGAGAGGGCTTTCACTTGGGATAAGCTGTTCTGCGGCGCGCTGATCTTTGCTTTTTCGCAAGCAGGAGACGATCCGGCGAAGCAGCAAAAGAAAAACCCAGACGAAGAAATGCAAAGCACCCCACTTGTGAGAACGTATGGTATACGCTCCCGCAAGTGGGGTGTTTTTTAGCTCGCTTGGGTATTTTAGCTGTTTTTTTGTTTGGATGCGATGCGCAGGCGCTCTGTGCGGCTGAGCACCTTTTTCCGCAGGCGCAGGCTTTTGGGGGTAACTTCCAGCAATTCATCATCATCCAGAAATTCCAGGCACTGCTCCAGAGAGAGGCGGCGGGGCGGGCTGAGCCGCAGGGCTTCGTCAGAGCCGGAGGCGCGCATATTGGAAACCTGTTTTTTCTTGCACACGTTGACAGAAACCTCATCGTTTTTGGGGTTTATGCCCACGATCATGCCTTCATAAACCTTCGTGCCCGGTTCGATGAAAAGCTGCCCGCGCTCCTGTGCATTGAAGAGGCCGTAGGTAACGGCAACACCGCTTTCCCATGCCACCAGGGAGCCGCTTTCCCGTTTGTTGATCTTTCCCTTGAATTCCTGATATTCTGCGAATACAGAGCCCATGATGCCTTCTCCCCGGGTGTCTGTCAGAAAATCGTTCCGATAGCCGAAGAGCCCGCGGGAGGGGATCATATATTCGGCCTTCATGCGCCCGCCGATGGAAGGCTCCATGGCAAGCAGCATGCCTTTCCGTTCCCCCATTTTCTCCATAACATGATGGAAATACTCCTCCGGAACATCCACATGCAGGCGTTCCATGGGTTCGTAAAGCACACCGTCGATCTCCTTGAACAGGGCCTTGGGCGGGGAAACAGAGAATTCGTAGCCCTCTCTGCGCATGTTTTCGATCAGAATGGAAAGGTGCATTTCGCCGCGGCCCAAGACCCGGAAAGAATCCGTGGAGTCCGTATCGAAGATCCGCAGGGAAACATCTTTCAGCAATTCTTTATAGAGGCGTTCCCGCAGCTGGCGGGAGGTAACATAATCCCCTTCGGTTCCGGCAAAGGGGCTGTCATTCACGGAGAATGTCATCTCCACAGTGGGTTCGCCCACCTTCACGAAGGGCAGGGCTTCCGGCTTCTCCACGTGGCAGACCGTATCACCGATATTGATCCCTTCGATGCCGGAGAAGCAGACGATATCCCCGGCCTTAGTGCTTTCCACCGGTACACGTTTCAGGCCTTCGATGGAAAAGAGATTGTTGATCTTGCCTTTCACGATCCGCGCCGGATCATGATAGTTGACGATGGAAACAGTCTGGCCAACACGGATCTCGCCGCGGTCTACACGGCCAATCCCGATGCGCCCAACGTAATCGTTGTAATCCACAGAGCTGACCAGCAGCTGCAGAGAGTCCTCCTGATCTGCCACCGGCGGGGGAATGTGGTTGACTATGGCTTCGAAAAGGGGCGTCAGATCACTGCCATCCTGATCCGGATCCGCTGTAGAGATGCCGCTGCGTGCAGAGCAATAAATAATGGGTGCATCCAGCTGATCTTTTCCGGCATGCAGCTCTTCCAGCAATTCCAAGGTTTCCAGGGCTGCATCCAGCGGGCGGGCATCGGGCCGGTCGATCTTATTCACCACGATAATCACCTGGTGATTCATTTCGAGCGCTTTTTGCAGAACAAAGCGGGTCTGGGGCATGGGCCCCTCAAAAGAATCCACCAGCAGCAGAACGCCATTGACCATCTTCAGTACGCGTTCCACTTCTCCGGAGAAATCTGCGTGCCCGGGGGTATCCACGATATTGATTTTAATGTCCTTCCAGGAGATAGAGGTGTTTTTTGCCAGAATGGTGATGCCCTTTTCTCTCTCCAGATCATTGTTATCCATAACGCGGTCTGCCACGGTTTGGTTGGCACGGAAAGCGCCACCCTGGTGCAGCATGCAATCCACGAGTGTGGTTTTCCCGTGATCAACATGGGCGACGATAGCAATATTGCGGATGTTTTTTATCTCTTTCAAAATAAACGCTCCTTATAAACGCTCTTTTTTGATGAAAAAGAGGATTGTTGTAAAGCAGATCAGAAGAAGGCCGCTTTCAGCAGAAGAATTCTAAATCCGGCAGCGGGAATGCCACTTTTTCTGCTTTTAAAGCAGAAGCCAACCTTAAAATAATAGCATCATATGAGAAGGAGTGCAAGAAAAACTTTAAAAATTCTCCACCTCTGCCAGAGCGTATATTTGTTTTTTTCCAGGGCAATACTGAAAGCAGATCGCTGTTCCCGGAGGGGAGAAAGAGATGTTGAATAAGGTTGAGATCTGCGGAGTGAATACAGCCAGGCTGCCTTTGCTCTCGAATGAAAAAACCATGGATCTGTTCTGCCGTATGCAGCAGGGTGATGCTGCTGCCCGGGAGGAACTGATTTCCGGGAATTTACGGCTGGTTCTTTCGGTGCTGCAGCGTTTTAATAATCGGGGAGAAAATGCGGACGATCTTTTTCAGGTGGGCTGCATCGGCCTGATCAAAGCCATCGATAACTTTGATCTGGGTCAGAATGTGCGCCTTTCCACCTATGCAGTGCCCATGATCATCGGGGAGATCCGTCGTTACCTGCGGGACAACAATGCGATCCGGGTCTCCCGCTCTCTTCGGGATCTGGCCTATAAAGCCATGCAGGCCCGGGATGCTCTGGTGAACAGTCTGGGCAGGGAGCCGCGAGTGGAGGAGATCGCTGCCAGGCTGGGCTTGCCTACAACAGATGTTCTTTTTGCTCTGGATGCTATTGCCGACCCGCTTTCCCTTTATGAACCGATTTATAACGATGGTGGGGATCCGATCTATGTGATGGATCAGCTCAGTGATGATAAAAATAACGACAAGGCCTGGACGGAAGCCTTTAATATACGGGAAGGCCTTTCCCGTCTGGGAGAAAGAGAAAAGAAGATCATCAATCTTCGTTTTTTTGTTGGGAAAACCCAAATGGAGGTAGCAGAAGAGATCGGTATTTCACAGGCACAGGTTTCCCGCCTGGAAAAGGGCGCTCTGCTGCAATTACGAAAATATGTATGAAAACGGGTATAAGGATATTGGAAGGAATAAGGAAGTCATGAAAAAAGGAAGGAAAGAAAGGAAGCTTGCCTGGTGGATCCTGCTGCCAGCCTGCCTGCTGGGCCTGCTGCTGGGCAACTCCGGGGAAAGGGTGCTTTTTGCGGATGCTCCCACAGGGGAGAAACCCCTGCGTCTACATGTGCTGGCAAACAGTGATTCCCCTTTTGATCAGCAACTAAAGCTGGAGCTACGGGATCATGTGATCTGTATGCTGCAGGCAGAAATGGAAGCTTCAGCAAATAAGGAAGAGGCTATTCTTCTCCTTCAGGAAAGTCTGCCTGCTCTGGAAGAGGCCTGCAATATCTATCTGGACGGACGCTGTGATTACCAGGCCAGGCTGTATCTGCAGCAGGATGATTTCCCGGAGATCGATTATGGTGGGCTGAGCTTTGCCGCCGGGGAATACGATGCTCTGCGGATCGTTTTAGGGGAGGGTAGCGGGCATAACTGGTGGTGCGTGCTTTTCCCGCCGCTCTGTTTTGTGGATCTGGCAGGGGAGTTTCAGGATGAAGAGGCTGCAGCTGTGCTGGCGGATTATGAGGAGTACAGGGAAAAGGGCAGATTCCGCATTTCCTGGAAGCTGGGGCAGCTTTTTTCCCGGGAAGAAAAATAAAAGGACGGGGAAAGCCAGCTTTCTCCCGTCCCTGTTTTTATGGAGTTCTGTCAGAAAAGCTGCCGGAAGCAGCCTGTTCTTTTTTTCCCTCCGGCAGTTCCTGCGGTTCCCTGGGCTGCACATATAAGGTTCTCTGCCCGGAGAAGATCACATATCCCGGGTGGCTTCCCGGGGGCTTTCGCAGTTTTCCGGCGGGTAGATAATCCACCGGTACCCGATTGCTGTCCCTTCCTTTGCTGAACCAGGCAGCATAAGCTGCCGCTTCCGAGAGGGTCTCTTCGGGGACAGTTTGTCCGTGGGTGACGATGATTACATGGGAGCCCGGCATTTTTTGTGCATGCAGCCAGATGTCATGTTCCGAAGCTTGGTTCAGGCTTAGTCTGTCGTTCTGTCTGTTGTTGCGGCCGATGAGTATGGTAAAGCCGTCCCGGGAAAGGATTTTTCTGGGGGGCAGGGCAGGGGAACGTTTCTCGCTGAGGTGAGACGCGTTTTTTTCCGTGCTTCCCGTTTTATGGTAGCCGGCAGCCGTGGCTTCCCGTTCTACGGCAAGAAGTTCTTCCATGCTGCTGCAATCGTTCAGCGCCTGATCGATGCTCAGCAAATAGTCTCTCTCCCGGTAATTTTGTTCCAGCTGCTTCTGAATTGAGCCGCGGGCTTTTTTTGCTTTTGCGTAACGCCTGTAATAG
>JAUMYD010000135.1 GCA_030528765.1 Bacillota bacterium | reverse complement strand
AGGGCGGCGGACAGCAGCGTTCCAATAAGCCCCGGCACAATGAGCCCCCGGCGCAGGAAAATCGCATCGGTGATGGCTTCCACGAGCCGAAATAAAGCCTCCTGAATTCCTTTCCTGCAGCGGCCATCCCCGCCGCAGACAAAGCTTCCCGGCAGAGAATCCAGTTTACGCGGGCTTAGGCCCTTATATAAGGAGTTTTTATGATCGAGAAATTGGCAGTGTTAAACGAGAAATACGACAAGCTCACGGAGCTGGTCTCCGATCCGGCGGTCATCGCGGATCAGAGCGAATGGCAGAAGCATGTCAAGGCCCGGGCGGAGATCGAGGACGTTGTTCTGGCCTACCGGGAGTATCTGGCTGTTGAGCAGGCCCTAAACGAGGCAAAGCTCATTCTGGAGGAAGAAAAAGACCCGGATATGCTGGAGCTGGCCCAGATGGAGCTGGAGGAAAACAAGGAGAAAAAGGCCGAGCTGGAGCAGCAGCTGAAGGTGCTCCTCCTGCCCACAGACCCCAACGACAAGAAGAACGTGCTGCTGGAGATCCGCGCAGGCACCGGCGGCGAGGAAGCAGCACTCTTTGCCGGGGATCTCTTCAAGATGTATAGCCGCTACGCAGAAAGCAAGCGCTGGCGGACGGAGATCATGGATGCCAATTATACGGATATCGGCGGCTTCAAGGAAGTGGTGCTGCTGGTGGAAGGCAAGGGCGCCTATTCCCGCCTGAAATTCGAATCCGGCGTGCATCGCGTTCAGCGGGTGCCCAGCACTGAATCCAGCGGCCGCATCCATACCTCTGCCGCCACCGTGGCTGTCCTGCCCGAAGCAGAGGAAGTGGAAGTGGAGATCAACCCCAATGACATCCGCATCGATCTTTTCTGCGCCACCGGCCCCGGCGGCCAGTGCGTGAACACCACCCAGAGCGCGGTACGCATCACCCACATCCCCACCGGCATCGTGGTCAGCTGCCAGGATGAAAAGAGCCAGATCAAAAACAAGGCAAAGGGTATGCGCGTGCTCCGCGCCCGCGTGCTGGAGAAAATGCAGGAGGAAGCCCAGAGCAAGGAAGCCTCTGCCCGCAAATCCATGGTGGGCAGCGGCGACCGCAGCGAGCGTATCCGCACCTACAATTTCCCTGAACGCCGCATCACCGATCACCGCATCGGCCTGACCGTGCATAAGCTGGACCAGGTGCTGGAGGGCGAGCTGGATGATATCATCGATGCACTCGTTACCTCTGACCAGGCTGCCCGCCTGAAGGGTGAGGAATAAGGGCTGGCTTCAGCGGCTTAAAACCGTGCTTAAAACCGTACTTCTTTGAAAAGAAGTACCAAGAAACTTTTAACGCTGGGCTGTATGCCCGGTGCTTCTGAACTCTGTCATTGCGAGGAAGCTTTTGCTGCGAAGATATGAAATATCTTCCAGCAAAACAACGTGGCAATCCTCAAGCTGATTTTCAGCAGGGAGCTGCGTTAAGATTGCCACGTTGCCAAGCTGGCCTTTGCTCAGGCAAAGTCTCAGCTTGCCCGCCTCGCAATGACAAAATTTTGAGCTGCTTGCTTTGAGCGGAAGTACCAGCCCAAAATTTAAAGTTCTTTGGGTACCTTTCTTCAAGTTCGCTTCAAGCGAACTTGTGAGAAAGGTACGGTTTAAAACACTTTTCAGCAAATCCGCAAGAGAAAGCATTGCCATTATGCAGGTATTTGAATATTTGACACAAGTATATACGCAACTCTGCGAAGCGGGCTTCGATTCCTCCGAAGCCCGCTCTCTTGCTCGCATCCTGCTGGGACATTTGCAGGGCTGCGAGCCCTCCCGACTGCTGCTGCAGCGCCGGGAGGAGGTGGATCAGCAGCGGGGGGAAGCCCTGCTCAGCCGCCTTTTGTCCGGGGAGCCGATCCAATACCTGCTGGGGGAGAGTCCCTTTCTGGGGCTGGATTTCCTGGTGGGGCCGGAGGTGCTGATCCCCCGCTTTGACAGCGAATGCCTGGCAGAGCAGGCCATCCAGCTTTTGCAGGGGCGGAAAGATCCCCTTGTGGCGGATGTCTGCTGCGGCAGCGGCTGCCTGGGGCTGTCCATCGCCCAGCATCTGCCCGGAAGCAGGGCTGTTCTGACGGATATTTCCCCGGAAGCCCTGGCCATGGCCGAGCGAAACGCGGAACGCCTGGGTCTGCAGGCGCGCTGCCGATTTTTCCCCGGGGATCTGGCAGAGCCCCTTCTGGAGGCAGGCTGCCGCCCGGAGCTGCTCATCGCCAACCCGCCCTATATCCCCAGCGAAGAGTTGGGACGCCTTTCTCCCCAGGTACAGCGGGAGCCGCGCCTGGCGCTGGATGGCGGGGAGGATGGCCTGCTGCTTTATCCCCGGCTGATCGGCCAGTGTGGGCAGCTGCTGCCGGCGGGCGGCTGGCTGATCCTGGAGCATGGGGATGAGCAGCAGGCTGCCCTCTGTGCCCTGCTGGAAGAAGGCGGCTTCCAGGTGGAGGAGCGCCTCTTTGACCTGGGCAGGCGGCCCCGGGGCGTGCTGGCCCGGCAGCCGGAGCGCAGGTAGGCGGCGCTTGAAGTGTGGATTTGCCAAAAGGAGCATACATGAGCAGCAACAGCGGATTGGATCGGGAAAAAGCAGTGGCTTTGCTGCGGGGGGAGAAGCTCGCCTGCCCCAAATGCGGCGAAGCAGAGCTGCTTTCCCGCTACCCGCATAAAAAGCAGAGCGTGGAATACAAATGCCCGGCCTGCGGGGAAATATACCACCCCTGCAAGGCCATCTGATCCGGGCAAAGACGCAGCTGGAGAGCATTCCCGGCTTCGGGTAGGGAGATATACCAAAGCCGACCGCCCACCCGGGGCGGTGCACCCGGCAGGGAATGCCATCTGATACAAAGAAAGGATATGCCATGGAAACCAGGCTTTGTGATATACGAAATCTGAACAGCGAAGAGGCTCTGCGCGGTCTGAAGCTGGCCGGGGAGATCCTTCGCGGCGGCGGGCTGGTGGGCTTCCCCACAGAGACCGTCTACGGCCTGGGCGCCAACGCCTTCGATGCAGAGGCAGTGGCCAGCATCTTCGCAGCCAAGGGGCGGCCCGGGGATAACCCGCTCATCGTCCATGTGGCCAGCCTGCAGCAAGCCCGGGAGCTGGTAGAATTCACCCCGCTGGCGGAAAAACTGGCAGAGCGGTACTGGCCCGGCCCCCTTACCCTGGTGCTGGATAGCCGCGGCCTGGTTCCGGCCTCGGTCAGCGCCGGGCTCAGCACCCTGGCTGTGCGCCTGCCCTCTCACCCGGGGGCTCTGGCTATGCTGCGGGCAGCAGAGCGGCCCATCGCGGCGCCCTCTGCCAATCTGAGCGGGCGGCCCTCCCCCACGCTGGCCAGCCATGTGCTGGAGGATATGCAGGGGCGTGTTCCCCTGATCCTGGACGGCGGGGCGGTGGAGATCGGCCTGGAAAGCACCGTGGTGGATGCCCGGGGGGAATGCCCCATTCTGCTGCGGCCGGGGAAGATCACCCAGGAGGAGCTGCGGCTGCTCTGCGGGGATTGCCCTGCTGCCGGGCAGGCGGATTGTGCGCGCCCAGCCTCCCCGGGGATGAAATACCGGCACTATGCGCCCCAGGGCCAGCTCTTTCTGGTGAAAACCTGGCGGGAGGCAGAGGCTCTGCGCCTTCAGCTGCTGCAGGAGGGTCTTCCCCTGCCCCTGCTGCTGCTGAGCGATGAATCCGCCGGGGAGCTGCAGCAGCGGGGCGTCCCGGAAGAGCAGATCATCTCCCTGGGCTCAGAAGCGCGGCCAGAAGAATTTGCCCACAATCTTTTTGCTGCCCTGCGGGAAGCGGATCACCGGGCGGCCAGCCACATCATTGGCCAGAGCATCCCCGCCATCGGTCTGGGCGCTGCGGTGATGAACCGCTATACCAAGGCCGCCAGCAAAAAGTAGAACCGCAGCGAAGGCTGCTGAGATCCCCAATTTCTGGAAAAAGTGGGGAAAACAAAGCAAACCGCCCCTTTCTCACAAGTTCGATTCAAGCGAACTTGTAAGAAGTAGGATTTCACAATCCTTCGCCACATAAACAAATCCCCCTCCCGGATGGGAGGGGGATTTTTGGATGAATCTGCGAAAAGATAAGTCCTCCCTCTGATTCCACGAAAAGATTTGCCATTTCTCCATAAAATCATGCTATTTTATTTGAAACCGAAACATGTTCGGGAAAAATTTTGTCTTTTTCTTATTATATATGACATGTATAGGTAAAAAATCTTGCAATTCATATGTTTCTATGTTATTATCTAAGTAACAAGACTTGCCTTTTATGGAATTTATTCGGAAAAGGGGGATGATTCCGGTGGGCCAGGCAGTTTTCCCTGACACACAATAATAAAAAAAGGAGATAAACAAGATGAAGAAATATTTAATCTTTTTCCTGCTCTGCCTCCTTCTTTTGCTCTCTGCCTGTGAGAACAGGGGCTACAGCATCACGGAACCCTATGAATACCCGGCCTACCCTGGAACGGAAGAGTGGGAAGCTTTGGGAAAGCGAATGGAAAAAATGGAAATCATTGACTATTTGCGTGTCCCGGAGGATATTCTACAGAATATGACAACGGATGCTCTTATTCAAACGGTGCTGGATTTCCCCTACGCTTCCGATCCCCTGGCTTATGAAGACCGCAGGAGCGGCTTTGACGCACATTTTGAAAACAACAGCGGACTGAGCGAGCTTTACGCCCGGGAGGATTGCCTGGAAAAATGCGAACTCTACCTGGTGGAGCTGGAAAAACGCCACGAAGAGGAAAAGCTTCGGGATAAGGATTCCGAAGAAAGAAAAGAATTATATCTGCAGATCAAATACATGGAGCTGATGCTGGAGGACATGCGTGATTATTTTTCCGAGCCAGTCCCCGAGCAGCCCTGATCTTTGAAGATATCGCAAGCACAAGCAAATCCCCCTCCCGGATGGGAGGGGGATTTTTGGATGAATCTGCGAAAAGATAAGTCCTCCCTCTGATTCCACGAAAAGATTTGCCATTTCTTCATAAAATCAGGCTATTTTATTTGAAACTGAAACATGTTCGGGAAAAAGTTTATCTTTTTCTTATCTTTCTGGATATATGTAAGCAAAAGTATTGTAATTCATGTATTTCTATGTTATTATCTAAGTAACAAAACTTACCTTTTATGGAATTTATTCGGAAA
>JAUMYD010000134.1 GCA_030528765.1 Bacillota bacterium | reverse complement strand
TTTTCTGGCTGTCGCACCCCGCATGGGGTGCGTGGATTGAAATAACTACACTCAGATTTTCCGTACCACTGTCGCGTCGCACCCCGCATGGGGTGCGTGGATTGAAATCATATACCTTTCCTCCTTTCCTGTATACCCAACATAGTCACACCCCGCATGGGGTGCGTGGATTGAAATTCTGTCAGGCGGGGGAGGCTTATGCTCATTATCTCGTCGCACCCCGCATGGGGTGCGTGGATTGAAATGCACCGGGGTTATCATTACCCTATCCTTCCAGCAGCAAATATACGGGAATCCTCCCCGGGGAGGGTTCCCGCCAAAAGCCCGGTTCCGCAGATATGGAAAACCATATTGCCACAATCACAGTATCGCTTCTCTATCTCCAAGCCCAGAAAAAAGGAGCTTCAAAATGGATGTTTTTCAAGCTATGAGATCCCGCCATTCGGTGCGGCATTATACCCCGCAAAAAATCAATGAAAACCAGAAAGCAGCCCTCCAGGCCGAAATCGCAGCCTGCAACCAGGAAGGGAATCTGCATATTCAACTGTTCACGGAGGAACCGGAAGCATTTGGCAGCATCCTTGCCCACTATGGCCTCTTCCGGGGTGTACGAAATTATATCGCGCTGATAGGCAAGGCACAGACAGGCCTAGAGGAGTGCTTGGGTTACTATGGGGAACGGATCGTGCTGAAAGCACAGATGCTGGGCCTGAATACATGCTGGGTCGCGGCCACCTTCTCCCGCCGCAAATGTAAAGCAGAGATCGCCGCAGATGAAAGATTGGTCTGTGTCATTGCGCTGGGATACGGTGCAGACCAAGGTCGCCCGCACCGGAATAAACCACTGGAGGCACTTTGTCGCTATGAAGGGGAAATGCCTCCCTGGTTCCGCAAGGGTATGGAGGCTGTCCTGCTGGCACCCACTGCGGTAAACCAGCAAAAATTCTGCTTCCACCTGCGGGGAGCGCAAGTCCTGGCTGCAGCCGCAAGTGGTCCCTATGCACTGGTGGATCTGGGGATCGTACGCTATCACTTTGAGCTTGCTGCGGGCCCGGAAAATTTTTCTTGGGTAAACCCGCTTCCCCGGCTTTAGAAGAAAAATCGCAGGTAAAATTACCAGCGGAACGAAGAGGAGGAATACAGATGAACGAGAAAAAAGCATTGGTTGCCTATTTTTCCTGCAGCGGCGTAACAAAATCTTTGGCTGAACGGCTGGCAGCAACGGCGAAGGCAGATATATTCGAGATCCGCCCCAGCCAGCCCTACAGCCAGGAAGATCTGGATTGGCGGGATCCGCAAAGCCGCAGCAGCCTGGAAATGAAGGATCCCTACTGCCGCCCTGTACTTGCCACCCACTGTGAAAGAATCGCGGAATACGACTATATCTTTGTCGGCTTTCCTATCTGGTGGTATGTTGCGCCGCGCATCATCGATGCTTTTCTGGAAAGCCATGATCTCTCCGGGAAAACCATCATTCCCTTTGCCACCTCCGGCGGCAGCGGGTTGGGGGAAAGCGAAAACATCCTGCATAAGCTTTGCCCGGAGACGGTAAGCTGGCGCCCAGCAAAGCTTTTGCCTGGCAGCGCATCCCCAGCTGCACTGTCGGCCTGGCTCGATATCCTGGCTCTTTAAAGAAAAGCGCTTTCCCCTTAATATGTTCCGCCCGCAAGAAAGACACCTCCGCGCAAAGCATCCCGGAGCTGCTCCATTTTGCCATTTCTTCATCTTTTCACCCTACTCTACCCTTATTTCAGTTTAAAGAAAAGGCAGACAACATGGTATTTGATATGATCCTCCCAAAGTAGACCACGGAAATATCCAATCTACTTTGGGAGGATATTTTTATGACGGAACCCAAATACCCGTCAGACTTAAAGATAAGACTAGCTAAAGAGTATCTGTCTGGAGATGCCTCATACAGGTTTTTGGCATTCAAGTATAGGCTTGGGAAAAAGTCAGCAGAAGACCGGACAAAAAAATATCGAGAGCACGGGGGCTTTGCTTTTGTAGCGAGGTGCGGTAATCAGCAGCACAAATCGTCCTTTAAAACAAATTGTGAGAAGCAGTCATGCGCAGCGAAGGCAGCCTAGATGAAATCGTGGCAAAATACAATATTTCTACAACTATGAACGTTTCCAAGATCGCTTTGACGACCGCACTCCAATGGGAGTTCGGATGGAAGCATTGCGTTCTGGCAAACCTACCCTGTATCCCATTCCAGAAAACAAACGAATTCAAAAATACAAGGCAAAGTTTGCCGCATAACGAAACTCACCGCTACCAGTGTTTGGTAAGGGTGAGTTAATAGAATAATTTTTTGTTTATTTCCCTGGTAGATCTTGACAGGGGTAGATCAGTTTCTCCATGTATCTACCTTTAGCTTACAACTTTAGCAGCAAAGGCTCCGGACGATTTATCTTCTCTTCCGTAAAATGATCATCTTCCGCTGTCAATTCTCCTCTGCATCCAGACCAAAGGCCGTATGCAGGCACATCAAAGCCTTGGTTACTTCCCTTTCGTCCACAATACAGGAGATCTTGATCTCACTGGTAGATATCATTGAAATGTTGATCTTATTCTCACTGAATACCCTGAACATTTTTGCAGCAACCCCAGGATGGGTGATCATGCCAGCTCCCACTATGGAGATCTTTGCAAGCGTATCCACGATCGTATAATATTCCATGGGCACCGTCAGCATCAGGTTCTGAACAGCGGTCTCCACCTTTACCCGTTCATCCCGGCCACAAGTAAAGCTGATATCATGGCGCATATCCCGACTGCCGCTCTGGACTATCATATCCACGTTTACACCAACCCGGGCCAGCTGCTCAAAAATATCCCCAGCCATCCCATGCCGGTTCGGAATGCCAAAGAGGCTCACTTTCAGCACGTTCATATCGTGGGCCACGCCGCAGACGATCAATTCCTTTTCCATATCCTTGTCCATGCTTACTTCCTCCTTGACAATGGTTCCCTCATTATGATTGAAACTGGAACGAACATGCAGGACCACACCATATTGCTTTGCCAACTCCACAGAGCGTGGCTGCAGAACCAAAGCCCCCATGGCTGCCATTTCCAGCATCTCATCGTAGGAAATCTCCGGGATCTTCCATGCCTTCTTTACGATGCGCGGATCTGCAGTATATACCCCATCCACATCCGTAAAAATTTCACAGACATCCGCCTCCAGGCCGATCGCCAAGGCCACGGCTGATGTATCAGAACCACCTCGCCCCAGTGTATTGATCTCCCCGCAATGATCCACGCCCTGAAAGCCTGCCACGATAGCAATTTTCCCCGCTTCCAGCTCATCCCGGACCCGCTGGCAATCCACAGAAAGAATCTTCGCAGAAGAATAGGAGCCATCCGTCCGGAATCCCGCCTGCCTTCCCGTAAGTGAGATCGCTTTATAGCCCATATTCTGCAGAGTCATAGCCAGCAAGGCTATGGATTGCTGCTCCCCAGTGGAAAGAAGCATATCCATCTCCCGCCGCTCCGGCTGAGGGTTCAGCTCCCGGGAAAGGGCAATCAAATCATCCGTGGTGTCCCCCATTGCAGAAACTACCACTGCTACCTGATTCCCTGCATCTGCCGCCTCTGCAATGCGCCGGGCTACACGGCGCATACGCTCCGGGTTTCCCACAGAGCTTCCACCAAATTTCTGAACCTTGATAAGCATATCTTATTCTCCCAAAAGCAAAGTCTCTCTGCGGGAAACGGTCAAAAAAGCTGCTGCTGCAAAAGTATATGCAAGAACGACCACTTTCTTCCCAAAGACCTCTCTGCTGCCCGAAGCAAGCCCGAAAATGGGCCTGTGCAGAGTAGGAAAAGCGACCGAAAAGCACCATAGAATTATGCAGTGGATTTCCCTTCCTGCTCTTTACCGCACTAAAGAAAAGAAGTATAATGAATTATAGTATAGCATCATTCTTTCTTTTTCGCAAGCCTTAGCCCCTGCAGGGGCATCCTTCCCCAGCAGGAAAATCAGGAGGAAAACGCATGAAAGCAATCAGCATTTTTCTTGCCGCTGCAGCGGAAAAAGGAGAGCATACAGCTCTGGAAAAGGCTTCCACTGCGAGCATGGATCTCTTAGCTCAAAAATCTGAGCTGGGCCTTCTCCGTGTGGTTCCCCCGGGCCAGCCCCAGAACGGAAGAAAAGAATTTCTGGCCGCACTGGGTGCGGTGGATCTTTCTGAAAAAGGGGATCTCCGCAAGCTCTATGGCTTCAATGCGGCACTGCTTTTCTTTGGCAAGGGACCGGAAGCGGAAGGAAGGCAGCTTTCTCTTTCCCTTTTCCCCCTAGAGCTGAGAAAAGAGGAAAAACCATACGAAGCCCTGCTGCCGGCCACACACCGGATCTTTGCAGCAGGCTATAACTTCCTTTGCCTCTACCTGGATGCCGGGATCGGCTGCAAGCAGGACGAAAAGATCCAGCGACTGACTGAGATCGACAGAAAATTGATCGGTCCTCTGCTGGCAGCATTGGCGGTCGAAGAAGAAGAGTATTCTCTGCTGCTCACAGCCGGTGCCTTTTCCCCCTGCGCAGAGGGTGAGGATTCCCATCCTCTTCCCTTCCTGATCTACCGCAGCCAGCGGGATGGGAACCCGGCAGGAAGTGCCTTCTCGGAAAAAGCAGCAGCAGCAAGTGGGCTGCTGCTGCCGGAGAGCCCCATGCTGATGCAGCGCTTCAGCGGAAAATATCACTGTGAGCTTCTTTTCGATACGGTCTCCGGAATATGATCCGAAACGGCTTTCCCGAAAAGGGCCACTGCCCTTCCCAAAAAGCAGCTATCCCAAAAGCAGCAGGAAACAGCTGCGCAGGAAGCAAAAGCCGCATCTCGGCTCCGAAAACATGTCAGCAGCAGGAGCACCGGAGAAGAATTTCTGCCTTTTTTCAAGGAGGAACCATGTTCATTGCCGATCTACACATTCATTCTGCCTATTCCCGGGCCACCAGCCGGGATCTGCTCCCTGTGCAGCTGGAAGTCAGTGCCAGGAGGAAAGGCATTCATCTGGTGGGCAGCGGTGATTTTACCCACCCGGCTTGGCGTCAGCTGCTGCGGGAAAACCTGGAGCCGGCCGAAGAGGGCCTTTTCTGCCTGAAGGAGGAGCTGCGGATCGCAGACAGCGGAACGGCTGCGGATCAGCTGCGTCCCCGCTTCATCCTCAGTGGGGAGATCAGCTCCATCTATAAAAAAAG
>JAUMYD010000133.1 GCA_030528765.1 Bacillota bacterium | reverse complement strand
TGCTCATTTGATGAGTTGTTGATGATTCAGGTTGAGGGGCGGCAGAAACGCAGGGCAGCTGAGCAGGAGCTGATCCTCATCGAATCCCAGCTGTAGGAACAGCTTCTGGATTTCCGGAATTAGCTGCAATAGGCTGCTTTTAGAAAGAGGTGCAACTTATGGGTGATAAATCAGGCATCTTTGGCTTTCTTGGTTTAGCTGCTGTCATTGGACTATTCCTTTTATTGCGGCGTTTTTTTCCATCATTATCTACTATTTTTTTGGTGATCGGTGGGATCCTCCTTTTGCTGCTTGTGGTCGTGGTGACTTTGGTCATCATCCTTGCCTTCCGTAAGCCCAAGCCAAAAGCAGGGCAGAATACTGCGGTAGATGGAAGTGTGATCCTTTCTCGCGGCCGCGCAAAGCTTATGGAATTAAGAAGGCTCAGTATGCAGATCAAGAATCCTATGATCCGCAAGGAAAGCCAGGAGATCTGCACCCTGGCTGATAAAATCCTGCGCAGCCTGCGGGAGCAGCCGGAAAACATTCCCCGGATGCGGCAATTTTTGAACTACTATCTGCCGACTTTGGGCAGCATTTTGGTGAAATTTGTTCGCCTGGAAGCCAACGGTGTTCCGGCCAGAAATGTGATAGAGAGCTGCATTGCCAGCCTCCTGGATATCAAAACAGCTTTGGGGAAGCTCCATGCTAATCTTTTTGGATGATTTGCTGGATCTTTCTGTTGAAATGGAAGCACTGACTTTAGCCTGTAAACGCGATGGGCTTCTAACGGATACGGATTTTGAAATTAACAAAGATGATAATGTTAACCTCAATATTTGATTCGTTAAAGGAGGATGTATTGTGTCTTTTTTCGATAACTTAAAGCAGCCAACAGCAGCGGCTCCCATGGAATCCGGGAATGAAAACTCCTCTTATGAGGTGGTTTTTGAGCGGATCCCGGTAGGACTGGAACAAATGAAAGCCCTGCCGGAGGCATCGCTCAGCAAACCGCAGTATACGGCTGCTTTGGCCATTGCGGCACTCAGCATATATCCGGTGAATAAGGAGGCTTCCCTGCAGATGCTGGAATTCCTCCATGGGCCTAAAGGTCTTTCAACTTATGATAAGCAGTTTATTGCAGATCGTTTTCGTAATAAGGATTATGTGCCCCGCTCATATTTCCAGGGTGCTGCGCCGGAAAATAATTATGAGCCCAGTCAGCCCTATACGCTGACCTTTTTTGAAAACCCCTATAGCCGCAGCAATTTCAATGAGGGTTATTTAACGCTGCATATTAAATCGGCCGGAGCGGATTCGCCCCGCCAGATCAAACTGCGCTGCAAGGCTTCTACAGGGCAGTGGTTCCTCTGGGAGCAGTTTCTTCTGGCTGATATTCGCCAGCCGTTTGCTGCGGACCCCTGGGCATAGCGGAAGCTTGTTCGAAGGAGCTTTTTGAGAGCATTCGGGAAAAGGGCTCTTCGGTGAAAAAGTATATTTTTCTGTATATGTTTTTTGCCTGTCTCTGCTATCTGGCTGCGGGGTTCTGGAGGATTTGATTCCGGATTCTCCGGGCATCCCTTCTTCTGAACAGGTGGAATTGCCTTCTCCTGAGGGATCCTGCCGGGAAGCCAGGTGGGAAAGAAGAAGGGGATGGCGAATTTGCGGATCTGCTTGCTCTTCGGGAAAAAACCTCTGAAAACTCTGCTCTCTGTGCCATGGCTTTTCTGGGCTATGCGGATCTTTCCACTAACGAAGAATTGAACACTTCCTGGAGTCCAGCGGACTTTATGAAAAATATCTTTTTTGCTGGATATTCAGGAGGAACTCCGTGTCTTGCAGGAGGTTGGGGAATGGTGTGCCGTTGTCCCCGCAGATGAAAACGTTTCTTTGCAGCTTAAGGAGCTTTTGGTGGATATGGAGGGTGATTATATTCCGAATCTGGACGAGCTCTTGCTTTAGGTAAATGACAGCAGCCTTCTGCTCCTTCGGGAAAATGTGAGCGAGATTTGCCCGAATCTGCTGCCGGAGCTGGAGGATGGCAATGGACAAAGCCTGAGCTATAGTCCCGGCCTGAGTATGATGGATGGCTCACTTGGCAGCGGAGCAAAGGTATATGATTTCACTCCTTATGATTTTTTTCGGGGCTCTGATGTCGAATTGGCCTCTCCCCCGGCTTGCGGTACTTGGTTTGCACAGCATTGGGATTCTGGCGAAAAATTTATAAGCTGTGTCCGGAGCTGAATTCGGATGGCAGAGCCCGTTATTTCTGGAGAGATTTTTGAGGATTTCAGCGGCAGCTGATCTTTGGAGGATAATTCTTTACTCCGGCTGGAGCTTTCTGTGGAGCTTCTGGATGAGAACGGCAGGATCATCGAGGAAGAAAGCTATGAGAACAACCCGACCTTCAGCTGGGATGTTCAGGGATCGCCTTGGTATTGGCCCATGAAGAAGGCGTTTTTCTGATCTTTGATACAGATGGGGAATTGTATGGTTTTCTTCCTTTTGATGGCTTTTATTTGGTGAACACCGGATCGCTATGGATAAAAGAGAAGGGTTCTATTATGATCTTCAGCTCTTTGACAATGGAGATTGTTTCTTTTCCATTGCCGAGGTAAACGGTTCCCAGTTAGGCAGCTATGAAGGTTGGTGGACGCTGTTTGACTCAATGCTGAAGCTCTCTTTGGAGCTCATTTCCGGGCAGCATCCGGAATCCCCGGAAAAGGATCAGTTCATTGGCAGCTATCTGGTATCCAATTGGGAACCCGGTGCACTGACACTGCGCCAGGAATTTGTCTGTACCCCTACTTTGGATATGGAAGAAAGCAAGGAAGAAGATTTCTGGGGTTTCTGATTTTGATCCACATGAGAATTCGGCGTTTGCCCTGATTTAGTGGATATAAATTGATTGTTTCCCCTTTTGAGCTTTGCAGTCTTAATAAAAGAAAATTTTGTAGCTTTCTTGAATTATTTTTGTTATACTAGAAAAGTATACTAAATAAAAGCTATGTGGAATTCAGGAGGGGTGCGGAAGTGATCAACTTAATTCTTGCAGTAGTCATGAGTGCAATGATTTCTGTAATTATGCGGTTGAGTGGGGGGAAATGTAAAGCAAATATAAGTATGTTGGCAGCAAACTACATAATGTGCTCTTTGCTGGCGATTTCTTATATTGGATTTGACAATGTCTTTCCTGTCGACCGAGGGCTTGGGAATACGCCTGTTTTTGGTGTGATAAATGGATTTCTCTACCCCATGGGCTTCATCTTGATGCAGATGAATGTGAAGAAGAATGGCGTTGTGCTTTCGGCCACTTTTATGAAGTTGGGCTTGCTGGTTCCTATGGCGATTGCCATTTGCTTTTTTGGGGAACGGCCCAGTTTGATCCAGATCACCGGCTTTGTGGTTGCCATAGTTGCTATTCTAATGATCAATGTTGAACCTACGGAAAAGGAAAGCAAGTTCAAGTTTGGGTTGATTCTGCTGCTTTTCGCAGGTGGCATAACGGATTCTATGTCCAAGATTTTTGAGGAGCTCGGGAACACGGAGTTTTCGGGGCAATTTCTTTTTTACACCTTTTTTCTTGCATTGCTCTTTTGCCTGGTGCTGGCATTTTTTAAAAAGGAGCGTCCCGGTAAGGCAGAAATTTTTTATGGTTTAGCCTTGGGATTGCCCAATTACTTTTCAGCCAAGTGTTTGCTGAAATCTTTGGAAAGCATTCCCGCAGTGATCGCGTATCCGGTCTATAGCGTGGCAACGATTTTGGTAGTTACTCTGGTGGGGATTTTCTTCTTTAAAGAAAAGCTAAGCAAAGTACAATGGTTGGCTTTGTTCTTCATCCTTGTCGCGCTGACTCTGCTGAATCTATAGTGTGTTTTCTATCGCTTTTTCAGCTTGGAAAATATGCTGAAAAAGAAGAAGCTAAAGTTGGAAGAGAGATTTTTTCAAGCTAATGCTTGCTGAATTCGCATCAGGATTTTATACGCTAATTCACATGTGATGAGAAAAGGAGCAGTTCAGCTGCTCCTTTTCTCTCTCTTATTGACAGAAAAATGAGAAGACCTTATAATGAAACAGGAATGTTCTTCCCCCTTCTGCGGGATGATGGCTTCTGCTGCTTTAAAATTATTTGAAGAAAAGAGGATGGCTATGAAAAAAATATTTTCTTTGTTCCTGATCCTGTTTATTCTTTTCTCCTTTACTGCTTGCAGCGTGACCCCCTCCGAAGAGGATATTCTTTCTTCTCTGGAAGAGTGGGAGGCGCTTTTAGAAGAACTCCCGGAGAATGCTCTGGGTGAAGAAACTGATATTTTTTCTATCGAAGATATTTTTTCCAGCGACGAGGATGAATCCGCAGCTGGAGCAGCTGGACTGCCGGATTTTGATGGTTACTATTATGACTTGGAAAATGTGGTTCTTTACCTGGAGATTTATGGAGATCTGCCGGATAACTACATCACGAAAGATGAGGCTTCTGCTTTGGGCTGGCAGGGCGGTTCGGTGGATCGCTTTCTGGAAGGGGCTGTCATTGGCGGAGATCGTTTCGGCAACAGGGAAGGTCTGCTGCCCGAAGGGGACTACACGGAGTGCGATTTGGATACCCTTGGCCGGGATTCCCGTGGCGCAAAACGTCTGGTCTTCTCTGATGATGGCGACTATTACTACACGGAAGATCACTATGAGTCTTTTGATGAAGTCTATGTGACGGAGGAGATGACTGTTGAGTGGAAATAGGGAAAAAGCCGCTTAAACGGAATCAAACCGAAGAAATCAGAGAGATCGAGCTTGATTGCAGCATGATGCGGGATCGGGATAGTGCCCATGCTTATCTTAAGGAAAAAATGGGATTTCCCGCGTATTACGGGAAAAATCTGGATGCACTTTTTGATTGTTTGTATGGATACCCGCCCTGCAGAGTGCGTGTTCTGAACAAGGAGTCCCTATCGGATCTTGGATCATATGGCACTGCATTACTAAAGGTTTTTATGGAAATTGCCGAAAAAGACGAAAAATTTGAATTTTATATGGAATCTTGAGCAAACTTACCCTATTATTCAGGCAGCGAGAGCTTTTCGTTGCCTGTTTTTCTTGGAGGATAGCAGTGAAACATGATTTTCCTGCTGCTTTATTAAGAAAACAAATAAATATTGAAAATAAATTTATAAAACGATAAGCTATGCATGTATAATTATAGGATGGTTTCCGGCGGAGATATTTCCTGCTTCTCGTTCACAGG
>JAUMYD010000014.1 GCA_030528765.1 Bacillota bacterium | reverse complement strand
TCATTTCTCTGGTGCTGACGTTTTGCCTTGTTCTGGGGCTGGGTGCATGTGGAATTCGGAGCGGAGAAAACGAATACCCCGCAAACAGCAATCCTCCGGTTGGCGACAACACCGCTAACCGCGACGACAGCAGCATCTCCGAAGAAAAGAAGCCGGTAATCCTCGCTGTCAGCTTTGGCAGCAGTTACAACGAAACTCGTGACATTACGATTGGTGCAGTCGAAGGAGCATTACAGGCTGCCTATCCCGAATATGAAGTCCGTCGTGCTTTTACCGCGCAGACCGTCATTGATATTCTGGAAGACAGAGAAAAGCTTGAGATCGACAATGTAACGGAGGCAATGTCTCGCCTTGTTATGGATGATGTAAAAGAAGTCGTGATCCAGCCCACCCACGTGATGCCCGGTGCAGAATATGATGATATTATGGCAGAAATTGCTGTTTATGCAGATCAATTTGAACGTTTTAAGGTCGGTGCACCTTTGCTGAGTGAGGATGCTGACTATGATGCCCTGATTGCTGCTTTGGCTGAAGAAACTGCTGAATATAATGCCAATGGTACTGCTCTCGTTTTCATGGGCCATGGCACACACCACGATGCCAACGCCACTTATGCAACTCTGCAGGAAAAGCTTGTTGATGCAGGCTATACCAACTATTTTGTTGGCACAGTTGAGGCTGTTCCTTCTTTGGATGATGTCCTTGCACTTGTAAAGGACTCCGGAGCCAAGAAAGTTGTCCTGCTGCCTCTGATGATCGTGGCAGGCGATCATGCCACCAATGATATGGCTGGCGATGAAGATGGTTCCTGGAAGAGCGCCTTTCTGAACGCCGGTTATGAGGTCGAGTGCATCTTGAAGGGACTGGGGCAGTATGCCGGCGTGCAGGAGCTGATCGTGGCACACGCTGCCGCAGCCATTGCCTCTCCTGATCCTGTTGCCGCAAGCCAAATTAAAGCTGGTACTTATGAAATCAATGTTGAATCCAGCTCTTCTATGTTCAAAATCGTGAAGTGCCTCCTGACTGTTGAGAACGGAAGCATGAACGCTGTGATCACCATGAGTGGTGATGGCTATGATCGGCTCTTTGTTGGTACGGGTGAAGAAGCTACCGCAGCTTCTGCGGAAGAGTGCATTCAGGCGGTTTTGGATCCAGAGGGGGCTGTCACCTTCAGCTTCCCTGTGGAAGAGCTGAATGTTGAAATGGATTGCACAGCATGGAGCATTAATAAGGAAAAGTGGTATGACCGTACGCTTATCTTCCTCTCTGATGCGCTCCCTGCCGATGCGCTGATCGAGAAATAATATATTGAGGAGCTAATAGCATGAAGAGGACTATCGCTACCCTGCTTTCCTGTTTGCTCATTTGTATTTTTTTTACCGCCTGCGGAGAAAAGGAACTGACTGACGGAAAGTACACAATAGAAGTAACTTTATCCGGCGGCTCTGGACGGGCAAGTGTTGAGTCCCCTGCAGAGATCACGGTGCAGGGAAAAAGGATCACCGCTCTTCTTGTGTGGAGCAGCCCGTTCTATGAATACATGCTCATAGATGGTGTTCAGTATGACCCTATTCAGACTGAGGGGAACTCTACATTTGAGATTCCTATTCTTATGGATGAGGATATGGCTATCAGCGCTTCCACTATTGCTATGAGCGAAGCTCATCTGGTGGAATACACTTTACACTTTGATAGCTCGACCATTAAAGGAGAATGAGCATGAAGCGCTGCATGGTTTTTTTCGTAACAATAGCATTGCTTCTGCCGATCCTCTGTGCCTGTGAAGCGGCTGAAAGCAGGGAAGGGCTTGGCAATGGCTGGGAGCCGGAACGCTGCATGGAGCTGCAGTTTGCCACGCAGTTTTCCCTTGAATATTATGGGGATGGCTATAAACTGATCTCTCTTGCAGATGGAAGCAGATTTCTGCTGATCCCGGAAGGTGCTGTGTTACCCAAAGGCATAGCTAAAGATATTGTTCCGCTGTACCAACCATTAAAGAATATCTATCTTGCGGCGACTGCCTCTATGTGCCTTTTTGATGCTCTGGATAGCTTAGACTCTATTCGCCTGTCAGGAACCAGGGCAGATGATTGGCATATCGAAAACGCGCGGCTTGCCATGGAGGAAGATAAAATTTTATATGCTGGGAAATATAATGAGCCCGATTATGAGATGCTGCTGGATCACGGCTGCCCACTGGCCATTGAATCTCTTATGATCGGCCATGCCTCCGAAGTGAAAGATAAGCTGGAAGAGCTGGGGATTGCGGTTTTTATCGATCAGTCCAGTATGGAGCCGCATCCACTTGGACGCACGGAATGGATCAAACTCTATGGCGCTATGCTGAATAAAGAAGACACCGCAGAAGCTCTGTTTCTGGAGCAGTTCGAATACCTGAATGCAGCAACCGGGGCAGAGCCTTCCGGAAAAACCGTGGCCTTTTTCCATATCAGTTCTTCCGGCTATGTGGTCGCAAGAAAAAGCGGGGATTATGTAACAAAAATGCTGGAGCTGGCCGGAGGCAGTTATGTATTCGATGATCTTGGTGATCCTGAAACCAAAACTTCCACCGTGACAATTGAAATGGAGAAGTTTTTTGCCACAGCAAAAGAGGCAGATTACATCATCTATAACAGCACCATTGGCGGGGAAATCAAAAGCATTGATGAATTGCTTGCAAAGAATGAGCTTCTGGCAGAGTTCAAGGCAGTCCAAGACGGTAATGTCTGGTGCACAAATGAAAACATGTATCAGGAAAGCACTCAGCTTGGCCAGATGATCCAAAGTTTCCAGAAGGTTTTTTCCGGTGAAGCGGATGAGCTGGAGGAACTGCCCTATCTCTATCGTTTGCGGTGAACGGCTGCTGCTCCGTTAAAAGGAGCGGCAGCTCTGCCGCATTGCTTTGGACGCAAGGCGGAGGAACGATGAGAAGGATCGAAGAAAAGAATGCCTGATCCGGAGAGATCGGATCCAGACATAGAAGGGTAAGCGCCGATGAAAGCAAAAGCAACAGATACAGACACGCTTAATAAAGAAAAAATCAGCTTTGGCAATGTAGGCCGCTTTTCTTTTATCATGCTTTTGCTGAGCGGCCTGCTGGCCCTGGCTTTGTTTATTAATATTAACATCGGCTCTGTGCCCATTGCGATCCGGGATGTATTCCATATGATTGGAGAGGGCGTGCGCTATGGCATCGCCATGGTTTTCACCGGTGGCGAATTTGCGCAGGAGCTGGCAGATGTTATGAACAGTTCTACCGAAAGCCAGATACTGTTCCGCATTCGCATTCCCCGTATGCTGCTGGCCGCGATTCTCGGCGGCGCACTGTCCGTGTCCGGTTATCTTCTCCAGGTGTTCTTCCGCAACCCCATCGCAGGTCCCTTTGTTCTGGGGATTTCTTCCGGGGCAAAGATGGTCGTGGGCATCACACTGATTTTTTTAACGCACTATATCGGCAGCATCAGTTCCCTGACGCTGATCCTGGCTGCATTTCTGGGTTCACTGTTGATCACATTTATCGTTTTGCTGTTCTCGCAGAAGGTAAGGAATATGTCGATGCTGCTGGTGATCGGCATTATGGTTGGCTATATCTGTGGAGCGGTGACGGATTTTTGTATTACCTTTGCAGATGACCATGATGTGGTCAATCTGACAAACTGGTCTATGGGTACCTTCTCCGGAGCCAGCTGGGATCAGCTCGGGGTTGCCATGCTGATCTGCCTGGCTGGGGTCCTGGCTGCGCTCCTGTTGTCCAAGCCTATTTCCGCATATGCGCTGGGAGAGGCTTATGCCCAGAGCATGGGCATTCGGGTCAAAGCCTTTCGTGTTTTGCTGATCCTGCTTTCCAGCCTGCTTTCTGCCTGTGTAACCGCACTTGCCGGGCCGATCTCCTTCGTTGGCATTGCAGTTCCGCATATAAGCCGAACGCTCTTAAAATCATCGAAGCCGATTTTTGTGATACCGGCTGCTTTTCTTTGTGGTGCGGTGTTTTGTGTGTTCTGTGATTTGATCGCAAGGACGGTTTTTGCCCCCACTGAGCTGGCAATCGGCACCGTAACTTCCATTTTTGGCGCGCCTGTGGTTATTTATATGATGGTGAAGCGCCGCCGGATGCAGGAGGATTGAGATGGAGCACTATTTCAGAACAGATGATCTGGCGGTTGGCTATGATGGAAATATCCTGATCCACGATATCAATGTGAAGCTGGAAAAAGGGAAGATCCTTTCCCTGATCGGCCCGAACGGAGCGGGAAAATCCACAATTCTTAAATCAATTACACGGCAGCTGGAGAGCATTCGGGGGACAGTCTATATCAATGCGCAGGAGCTCTCTTCCTGCTCGCCAAAAGACCTGGCAAGGCAGGTGGCTGTTATTCTGACTGATCGGATCCGCCCGGAATTGATGAGCTGCGCGGAAGTTGTGGCAACGGGCCGTTATCCATACACGAATTTATTCGGCAAACTCACAGCGAAGGATAGGGCGGCCGTGCAGGAGGCGCTGGAGCGCGTTCATGCCCTCAGTTTGGCAGAACAGGATTTCAGCACTCTTTCGGATGGGCAACGGCAGCGGATCATGCTGGCAAGAGCGATTTGCCAGGAGCCGGAGATCATCGTTCTGGACGAACCTACGGCCTATCTGGATATCCGCCATAAAATCGAGCTGCTGGATATCCTCCGTGAGATGACCCAGAAAAAGAATATCACTGTCATCATGTCTCTGCATGAGATCGATTTGGCGATGAAGATCTCTGATTACCTTTTATGTGTGAAAGGCGATACGATTGAGGCTTTTGGCCCGCCAGATCTCATTCTCGGGGATCAGGCCATTGAGCAGCTTTATGGGCTGCGAAAGGGCTCCTACAATTTGCTGTTTGGCAGCGTTGAGCTGACAAGACCGGAGGGCAGCCCAAGGCTTTTTGTGGTGGCCGGCAACGGCTATGGTATTCCCTGCTACAGAGCCCTGCAAAAACAGGAGATCCCCTTTGCAACGGGGATCCTTTTTGAAAACGATGTGGATTTCCAGGTGGCAAAAGAGCTCAGCAGTCATGTTGTGCTTGCTCCTCCTTTTGAAGCAATGACAGAAGCGCAGTTTGAGGAGGCGGCTGCCCTTATGCTTCAGTGTGAAGCAGTGATCGATGCCGGAACGCCCACCGGGACGTTCAATCAACTGAACTTTAAATTGCTCCGCTTGGCAGAGGATCATAAAATCCCTGTTAATGGCAGCAAAGACTGGCAGGAGGGGCAGATATGGAACACATGATCCCCAGATTTGTTCTGGCCGGGACAAGCAGTGGCTGCGGAAAAACCACTGTTTGCTGCGGGATCCTGCAGGCACTGGTCGAACGAAAATTGAAAGTGGGAGCCTTTAAATGTGGGCCTGATTATATTGACCCGATGTTCCACAGCCGGGTTATCGGTACAAAAAGTGCCAGCCTGGATTCGTTTTTCTTTCAGGAAAACACGCTTAAATATCTGCTCGCAAAAAACGGTGCAGATCGGGACATCAGTGTGATCGAAGGGGCCATGGGTTTTTACGATGGTTTGTCCCTGGGGGGGACCAGAGCAAGCACCTATGAAATCTCGCAGATAACGAAAAGTCCGGTTGTGCTGCTTGTCGCAGCCGGGGGAGCAGCCCTGTCTGTGCTAGCCTCCATTCAGGGCTTTCTGGATTTTTGCCCGGATAACCATATTTGCGGTGTGATCCTGAATCAGTGTACGGCTATGAGCTACTCTCTTCTCGCGGAAGAGATCAGGAGGCGCTTTGCCGGAAAGCTGCAGCCGCTTGGCTTTATGCCACAAATGCAGGGTTGCTCCTTTGAAAGCCGCCACCTTGGGTTGATTACCGCAGCAGAAGTGCAGGGTTTGCAGGAAAAGCTGCAGATACTGGCGGCACAGGCAGAGCAGAGCATTGATCTTGACGGCCTGCTGGCGCTGGCTGCAAATGCCGCTTCTCTTTCCTGTGAAGCGATAGAGCTGCCCTTCAGGCAGGAATCGCTGCGTATTGCTATAGCTCGCGACAATGCTTTTTGCTTTTATTATGAGGATAGTTTGGATGTGCTGCGGGAAATGGGTGCAGAGCTTGTGCCCTTCAGTCCCCTGGCAGATCAGGAACTGCCGCAGAACATTCAAGGCCTGTATCTCGGAGGCGGCTATCCGGAGCTGTACGCTGGGAAACTCAGTGAAAATATCGGGATGCGTGCCTCCCTGAAAGTAGCTCTTGAACAGGGCCTTCCCTGTATTGCGGAATGCGGAGGCTTTATGTATCTGACGGAATCGATCGGCGGTTTCCCCATGGTGGGCTTTTTGCCGGGAAAAAGCTTTGACACGGGAAAGCTTACCAGATTCGGATATATTCGTTTGATGGCCAATCAGGATACGCTGCTTTGCCGAGCCGGAGAGGAAATTTGTGGGCACGAGTTCCACCATTGGGATAGTGAAGTGCAGGGGAGCGCATTCACAGCCACGAAAGCCTCCGGAAAAAGCTGGGATTGCATTCATGCAACGGATCGGCTCTATGCGGGATATCCGCACCTTCATTTCTATGCGAATCCTGGTTTTGCAGCCAGTTTCTATAATACTTGCCTGAAGGAGAAGCATCGCAATGATTGAGAATATCAAGCCTATGGACATCGAAAAACGCAGTTTTGAGATCATCACGGAGCTTCTTGGCGGAAAGCTGCTTGAACCGCAAAATGAACCCGTGATAAAAAGAGCTATCCATGCGACTGCTGATTTTGACTACGCGGATACGCTCGTTTTTTCCGAAAATGCAGTAGCGAAGGGCCTTGAAGCCCTGCGTGGCGGCTGTGATATCGTGACAGATACACAGATGGCAAAAGCTGGCATCAATAAAAAGATACTTGGAGAGCTGGGCGGAACGCTGCATTGCTTTATGTCTGATATGGATGTGGCAGAGGAGGCAGGACAGCGGGGGGTCACGCGAGCCATTGTGTCTATGGAACGTGCGTCTGCATTGCCGAAGCCCTGTATCTTTGCCATCGGAAACGCGCCCACGGCACTGATTGCCCTGCATGATATGATAGAGAAAGGAATTCTTGTCCCTGCGCTGATCATCGGCGTGCCGGTTGGTTTTGTTAATGTGGTGGAGAGCAAGGAACTGATTATCCGATCTCAAACGCCGCACATTGTAGCCAGGGGGCATAAAGGTGGAAGCAACGTAGCGGCCGCGATCTGCAATGCGCTGCTTTACCAGATCCTGCGGTGAGGCCTATGGAAGAGTATGCTGTAAAAGAATACATCGTAAAAGACGGAAAAAAACTCCGCCTGGGCTATACGACAGGCTCCTGTGCTGCAGCAGCAGCAAAGGCCGCGGCCTGGATGCTTTTGAGCGGCAGACGCAAAGAGAAGATACGGATCTGTACTCCAAAGGGGATCACTTTGGATTTGAATGTGCTGCAGATCAGCATGGAAGAGGATGCCGTATCCTGTGCGGTTGAAAAAGACAGCGGTGATGACCCGGATGTTACCCAGGCCTCGCTTATCTTTGCATTGGTCAAGCGGAGGAAAACAGCGGGGATCATCATTGATGGGGGCCGGGGGGTTGGCCGTGTGACAAAGCCTGGCCTGGAGCAGCCGGTGGGCGCTGCCGCTATCAACGCAGTTCCCCGGCAGATGATTCGTGAAAATCTGGAGGAAGTCTGCTGCTTGACCGATTATCACGGAGGTCTCTCTGTTGTGATCTCTGTGGCGGATGGAGAAGAGCTTGCAAAAAAGACCTTCAATCCAATGCTCGGAATTCTTGGCGGCATTTCCATTTTGGGAACGAGCGGGATCGTAGAGCCCATGAGTGAACGGGCTCTTGTGGATACGATAGAGCTGGAGCTTCGGCAAAGGAAGGCTGCCGGCGCGAAATATGTTTTGCTGACCCCCGGCAATTATGGCTCGGCGTACATCCAAAAGGATATCGGCCTTGATCTGAAAATCGCAGTTCTTACTTCTAACTTTATCGGCGAGAGCCTGGATCTCTGTCGTGAGCTTGGGTTTCGGGGGGCTCTGCTCATCGGCCATATCGGGAAACTCATAAAAATTGCGGGTGGCATGCTGAATACGCATTCCAGATATGGTGACTGCCGGATGGATATCATGGCTGCCCATGCCGGTGCTGCCGGGCTCCCCGCGAGTCGGATCGCGGAGCTGCTGGATTGCGTAAGCTGTGATGCAGCCATTCGTGTTTTGAAGGAATGTGGGTGCTGCTCACAAACCCTGGAACGCATCTCGAAGCGAATATCCTTTGTCATGGCGCATAGAGTTGCCGGCGAAATGGAAACAGGGGCGATCCTTTTTTCCAGAGAATACGGCTTTCTGAGCGCAACGGAGAATGCGGGGGATCTGTTGAAGCTGATTAGGGAGGAATAAGCATATGGTGCATTTTGTTGGTGCGGGCAGTGGTGCGCTTGATCTGATAACAGTAAGGGGAGCCCGCCTCTTGCGCGAGGCCGATGTGGTCATTTATGCGGGTTCTCTGGTGAACCCGGAATTGCTTTCTTACACCAAAGAGACTTGTGAGCTGTATGACAGCGCAAAGATGACACTGGAGCAGGTGATCGAAGTAATCAGAAAAGCAGAGGAAGAAGGAAAAGTGATCGTACGCCTTCATACCGGAGACCCCAGTATTTACGGGGCAGTTCGGGAGCAGTTCGATGCGCTGCAGGAGCTGGGCATTGAATATGATGTTTGTCCGGGCGTCAGCTCTTTCTGTGGTGCGGCAGCTTCTCTGAAAACAGAGTATACGCTGCCGGACGTCAGCCAGACGCTTATTATCACCCGATCCCCGGGGCGGACCCCTGTTCCGGAGCGGGAGTCTATTCGTGCTCTGGCTGCCCACCAGGCTACCATGCTGCTTTTCCTCAGCACCTCTCTCAGCGGGCAGCTTCAGGAAGATCTGCTGGCCGGAGGTTATCCCGGAAACACCCCTGCTGCAGTAGTCTATAAGGCTACCTGGCCGGAAGAGCGGATATTTCGCTGCACAGTTGAAACGCTTCACCAAACGATAAGAGAAAATGGACTGACCAAGACTTCCCTGATTATCATCGGAAATTGTATGGGTGATCAGTACCTGCGTTCTTTGCTGTACCACCCCGGTTTTACAACGGAATACCGGGAGGCGACAGAATGAAAATCGGGCTGTTTGCCTATACCCGCCAGGCTTGCCGCACGGCTCGTGCAGTGATGCTGCTCTTTCCCCGGGAGGAGATTCGGGCATATACAATGGAGCGCTTTGAAGAGAAGGGCTTTGCGCATATTTGCCGGCCCACAGCGCCTTTTTATGGGGAACTTTTCTCCTGGGCTGATGCCTTGGTCTTTGTCTCTGCCTGCGGGATCGCCGTCCGGGAGATCGCGCCCCATGTGCGGGAGAAGCAAAGTGATCCTGCTGTTATCTGCATAGATGAGCAGGGGCATTTTGTGATCCCCCTGCTCTCCGGGCATATCGGTGCTGGGAATGAGCTGGCATTAAGAATAGCGGATGCTTTGCATGCTTCCCCGGTGATCACAACTGCGACCGATATCAATAAAAGATTTTCCGTGGATGCTTGGGCTGCCAGGAATAATTTCGTGATCGATGATCTTCAGCAGGCAAAAGCGGTGTCAGCTGCTATTTTGGAGCGGGACATCCCTCTTTCCTGTGATTTCGGCATAGCGACAGAGCTTCCGGGCGGTCTTGTGTCCGCTGATAGCGGCGAATTGGGGATTTGCATTTCCTACCGGAAAAAAGCTCCTTTTGTGCAGACGCTGCGCTTGATCCCAAAAATCCTGCATATCGGTATCGGTTGCAGAAAGGGGAGCTCTGATGTGGCCATCCGCGAGGCAGTAAATACGGTGATAGACCAGGAGGGGCTGGACAAAAGAGCTGTCAGATGTGTGGCATCCATTGATCTGAAAGCAGAGGAAGAGGGGCTTTTAAAATACTGCGAAGAAAATGGATTGATGCCGGTATTTTATTCTTCTGCGGAACTTTTGGAGGTTCCGGGATCCTTCACCCCCTCTTCCTTCGTGCAAAGCGTGACTGGTGTGGATAATGTATGCGAACGGGCAGCCCTTCTGGGTGCGGATGAATTGATCGTAAGGAAAACTGCCGTAAGTGCTGTGACAGTGGCGGTCGCGGTAGAGAAACTGGAGGTGCGTTTTGGGTAAATTGATCGTTGTGGGCATTGGCCCCGGCAACTATGAAAATATGACCATCAAGGCCGACCGGGCATTACGGCTCTGCGATGTCATTATTGGTTATCATGTTTATGTGGACTTGGTCAGGGAGCGTTATCCGGACAAGGAGTTTTTGACTACGCCCATGACACAGGAGATGGAGCGCTGCCGGATGGCGCTTGACCTGGCGAAGCAGGGGAAGACAGTCGCCATGGTTTGCTCCGGTGACAGCGGGATCTATGGAATGGCGGCGCTGATTTATGAGCTTCGGGGGGAATGCTCTGCCCCCGGGATCGAGGTCATCCCCGGTTTGACGGCTGCCTGCAGTGGTGCGGCTCTTCTTGGTGCGCCTCTTACCCATGATTTTGCCGTTGTTTCGCTCAGTGATCGTCTTACCGCCTGGGAGAAGATCGAAAAGCGATTGGAAGCAGCCGCAGCAGCAGATCTTTCCATTGTGCTTTATAACCCTGCCAGCCATGGCCGCCCTGACCATCTTCGCAGGGCCTGTGATATCCTGCTGCGGCATTTGCCGGAGGATCGCCTTTGCGGCGTGACCCGGAACATCGGCAGGGAGGGAGAGAACAAGCGCATGTTGTCTCTTGGGGAGCTCAGGTCAGAGAAAGTGGATATGTTCTGCACCGTATTTATCGGCAACGACATGACGAGGGAGATCGCCCAAAAGATGGTGACTCCGAGAGGGTATCGTGATGTATAATATCTGTGTTTTTGCCGGGACCACGGAAGGGCGGGAGCTGGTAGAATTTTTGAGTTCCCAGCCGATCCTGGTTACTGCCTGCGTTGCAACTGAATACGGCGGGACACTGCTGCCTGCTGCAGAGAAGCTACGGATTTTGACAGGGCGGCTTTCGGAGGCGGAGATCATACAGCTGCTTTCAAAGACGGCATTTGATTTGCTGATCGATGCAACGCATCCTTATGCAGCCTCTGTTACAGAAAACCTTTTCAGTGCTTGTCAGGCAACAGGAACGGAATATCTTCGCCTTTTACGGAAAGCATCCGACAGAACTTCTGATGTTGTTAGTGTTTCCGATCCGGAAGCAGCGCTTGCTTTTCTGGAGACCACAGAAGGCAATATCCTTCTGGCGTGCGGAAGCAAAGAAATTGAAAAATTTTCCAGACTCAGTGGCTTTTCAGAGCGCGTGTATGCCCGTGTGCTGCCTGCGGAGAGCTCTTTGGCGGCTTGCCGTGCTGCGGGGCTGAAAGCGTCCCATATTATTGCAATGCAGGGCCCCTTTTCCGAAGAAATGAACCTTGCGATGCTGCACGCCGTTTCTGCCTCCTGGCTTGTAACAAAAGATGGCGGAGATGTGGGTGGATTTGAGGCAAAGATTTCTGCCGCAGAGAAAGCAAAGGCCCGGCTTGTGGTGATCGGCCGACCAGCGCAGAAAGAGGGGCTTTCTTTCTCTGCGGTCATGGCGCTGCTGTGTAGGCGTTTTGGCTGTAACCGTAAGCCGCAGGTGGATGTGCTCGGGATCGGCCCCGGAAATCGTGAGACAATGACAGAGGAGGTTCGTCAGGCGATCAAGGGGGCGGATTGCCTGATCGGGGCAAAGCGTATGCTGGAGGCGGTTGCCAGTCCTGTTCAGCAGGTGTACGAGGCCATTTCCCCCGAGGATATCGCAGAGTACATTCTGCGTCACCATGAGCATCAGCGTTTTGCAGTGGTCATGTCGGGGGATGTAGGCTTTTTCAGCGGCGCGAAAAAGCTGCTTCCTCTGCTTGCTTTCTGCGAAGTGAAGCTTCTGCCCGGCCTCAGCTCTCTGGCTTACCTTTGTGCCCGCCTGAAAACATCGTATGAAGATGTTTTTTGCACCAGCCTGCATGGCAGGCAGCGCAATATTGTGTTGGATATTCGTTCCCATTCCCGTGTGTTCGCATTGCTCGGCGGCGAAAATGCCGTGCAGGAATTGTGCCGTTCTTTGGCGGAGGCCGGTCTGGGTAAGGTGCGGATCAGCATTGGTGAACAGTTAAGTTATCCGGATGAGAAGATCACGCAGGGGAAAGCAGAGGATCTCGCGAATGGTATTTATGGAGCGCTGAGCGTTGCTTTGATCGAAAATGAGCATCCGGATGCCATTGTTACGCATGGACTGCCTGATGCGATGTTCCTGCGCGGTGCCGGGTCGGTGGCTGTTATCCCGATGACAAAGAGCGAGATCCGTTCGGTATGCCTGTCTAAACTCCAGCTGCGTGAAGACTCTGTCTGTTGGGATGTGGGAGCCGGGACTGGTTCTGTGGCGATTGAAATGGCATTGCAGGCCAAAAAAGGGCAGGTCTATGCCATAGAGCGCAACAGCGCAGCTTTGGCACTTTTGCAATTGAACAAAGAAAAGTTTGCAGCTGAAAATCTCTCTGTAGTCAGCGGTTGCGCCCCCGAAGCCTGCCTTTCCCTGCCTGCACCCAGCCATGCTTTTATCGGCGGGAGCTCTGGCAATATGCGGGAAATTTTGGCAGTCCTGCTGGAAAAGAATCCCTGCATCCGTGTGGTTGCAACGGCAATCTCTTTGGAGTCGGTTGCGGATTTGACCGCCTGCATGAAGGCGTTCCCCTGGAACAATACCGAGGTCGTTTCCCTGCAGCTGGCTTACGATAAAAAAGCCGGAGCCTATCATCTTATGAGCGGGCGGAATCCTGTCTATATTTTCACGATGCAAGCAGGGGAGGAAAAAGGATGAAGTGGTCGTTGGCTGCCTTGTTAATAGGTTTCGGGATCGATTTGCTCCTTGCGGATCCGCACAGATTTCCCCATCCCGTGGTTTTGATCGGGAAACTGATCGATAGGCTGGAGCTGACCCTGCGGAAGCTCTTTCCAAAGACGGCCCTCGGGGAAAAACTCGCCGGCGCTCTTCTGTGGTTGCTCGTTGTTCTGCTTTCCTCGCTGCTTCCTGCACTGGTGCTTTGGCTCTGTCACAGCATCAGCCCCTGGCTGCGCCTGGGTGTTGAAAGCATGATGTGCTGGCAGATCCTTGCGACAAAATCACTTCGGGATGAAAGCATGAAAGTCTATCATGCCCTGGAAAGCGGTGACATTGTGAGATCCCGATACGCAGTGTCTATGATCGTCGGGCGGGATACTGCCGGTTTGGATGATGCAGGAGTAAGCCGCGCCGCAGTGGAAACTATTGCAGAAAATACTTCTGACGGTGTTGTTGCACCGCTCCTTTTTCTTGCGATCGGAGGTGCGCCCCTGGGATTTTTATATAAAGCGGTCAATACTATGGATTCCATGCTGGGATATGTGGAGCCGCCATATAAAAATATTGGTTTGATTCCGGCGAAGATGGATGATGCCGTGAATTTCATTCCAGCCAGAATTTCTGCACTGCTGATGCTTGTAGCAGGCTGCTTTCTGGGGCTGGATCTCAAGAACGGATGGAAGATCTTCTGTCGGGATCGCTTTAATCACGCCAGCCCCAATTCTGCACAAACAGAAGCCGCTTGCGCCGGTCTTTTGGGTATTCGTCTGGCCGGGGATGCATGGTATCACGGCGTGCTCCACAAAAAGGAATATATCGGGGATGCACTGCGGGAGATTGAACATGAGGATATCCCCCGGGCGGCCCGTTTGCTGTATCTGACTGCACTGCTTGCCCTGCTGCTGTGCAGCATGATCAAATTGCTTATCCTGCTGTAAAGGAGATATTAATGCTTTATCGGACAAATAACCCTCATGGCGGGGATATTTATGAAGAAAAAATAGCTTTGGATTATTCATCCAACACCAATCCCTTTGGTACACCCCAGGGGGTTTTGGCTGCAATGCGCAGCGCGCTGCCTGCTGTACATCATTATCCTGACCCCTATTGCAGGAAACTGGTGCAGGCCATTGCCATTTTTGAGGAGGTGCCACGGGAATATATCCTCTGCGGAAACGGTGCAGCAGAGCTTATCTATGCTTATTGCGGGGCCATAGAGGCAAAACGCGCAGTGGAGCTGGCACCGACCTTTTCAGAGTATGCACTTGGCCTTGAGCGGCTTGGCTGCCAGGTCGATCGATATGTCTTGCAGCAGGATAAGGCTTTTGATCTGGATGCGGGGTTCCTGGATTTTTTGCAGGAGCGCAGTCCGGAGGCGGTTTTTCTGTGTAACCCCAATAATCCCAGCGGAAGATTGACCCCCCCTTGTGTACTTGAAGAGATCCTGGATTTCTGTGGACAGCAGAATATTCGCCTGTTTCTGGATGAGTGCTTTCTGGATCTCTCCGATTCGGGGATCAGCATGAAGGGCTTTTTGGGAGAGCACCCGGAGCTGTTTATCCTGAAAGCATTTACCAAGAGCTATGGCATGGCTGGTGTGCGTTTGGGATATTGTCTGTGCTCTGATGGGGAATTGCTTGAGAAAATGTCCAAAGCAGCGCAGCCATGGAATGTATCCGTATTGGCGCAGGCTGCCGGTGTGGCGGCATTGCAGGAGGAGCAGTTTTTGATGAAAACAAAGGCGCTGATCCCCGCAGAGCGCCGCTGGCTGAAAGGGGAGATGGAGGCACTTGGCTTTTGGGTCTGCCCTTCTGAGGCAAATTATCTGCTGTTTCACGGCAAGCCCGGGCTGGATCAGGCACTAAAAGAATATGGTATTGCGATCCGCAATTGTGACAATTACCATGGGCTGGGTTCCGGCTGGTACCGGATCGCGGTGCGGCTGCACGAGCAAAATGAGCAGCTGATCGCTGCTGTCCGGCAGGTATGCGGAAAGGAGAAGGCATGACGAAAAATATTATGATCCAGGGGACGATGTCTAATGTGGGGAAAAGCCTGCTCTGCGCCGGCCTTTGCCGCATTTTTCGGCAGGCGGGATACCGTGTGGCTCCCTTTAAAAGCCAGAACATGGCGCTGAACTCCTTCATTACCCAGTCAGGAGGGGAGATGGGGCGTGCCCAGGTGGTGCAGGCGGAAGCTGCCGGTATCGCAGCAGATACACGCATGAATCCGATCCTGCTCAAGCCAACAACAGATGTGGGCAGTCAGCTTATCGTTAATGGGCAGGTTCAGGGGAACCTGAATGCCATGGAATATTATCGCAGGAAGCGGGAATTTATACCTGTTGTGATGGAAGCCTATAAGAGCCTTGCAGCCGAATACGAGGTTATCGTAATCGAGGGTGCGGGAAGCCCGGCGGAGATCAATCTGAAGCAGGAGGATATCGTGAACATGGGGCTTGCCAGCCTGGTGGATGCACCGGTGCTTCTGGTGGGGGATATTGACCGTGGCGGTGTATTCGCTCAGCTTTACGGCACGATAACATTGTTGGATCAGGAAGAGCGGGCCCGCATAAAGGGAATGATCGTCAATAAATTCCGTGGGGATCGAGCAATTCTGGAGCCGGGACTGAAAATGCTTGCGGAACTGTGCGGCGTTCCTGTTGTTGGGCTTGTCCCCTATATGCAGGCAGATGTTGATGAGGAAGATAGCTTGACTGCACGCTTTGACAACTCGACCGAACGTAAGCTTATTGACATTGCGGTGATTCGTTTTCCACGCATTTCTAATTTTACGGATCTTAGTCCCTTTGCACGGTATGGGAATGTATCCCTGCGCTATGTTGATCGTGTCGGTGATCTGCATCAGCCGGATATGATCATTTTGCCCGGTACGAAAAGTACGATCGCTGATTTGAAATGGCTGCGTCAGCGCGGGCTTGAAGCTGCCGTTTATAAAGCTGCACATGCCGGTACACTGGTCTTTGGTGTGTGCGGCGGCTTCCAGATGCTTGGCAGAAGTCTTTTCGACCCGGAGCAGGTGGAAGCCGCCGGCAGCACAGAGCTTCTTGGCATGGGGCTTCTGGAGATGGATACGGTTTTTCGCAGGGAAAAAGTTCAGCGCCAAAGAAACGGTATCCTTTCCGGTATCAGCGGCATTTTATCCGGATTGAACGGGGCAGCCTATTCCGGGTATGAGATCCACATGGGCCGCAGCGAAGAGGAAATGCCTGCACTTGTTGGAGCAGGAAATGTGTATGGAAGCTATATCCATGGTATTTTTGATGCACCCAGCATCTGCGACAGGATTTTGCAAGTGCTCTGTGCCGGGAAGGGGATCGCTTTCGATGCTCTGGAGAAGTTTGACAGCAGTGATTACAAAGAGCGGCAATATGATTTGCTGGCAGATACTCTGCGAAGCGGACTGGACATGGCGTTTATTTATCGTATTTTGAATCGGGAGGGATAAGGTGGCCGGATTGGTTCATGTTTACTGCGGAGACGGAAAAGGAAAAACAAGCACAGCTATCGGTTCTGCGATCCGCGCTGCCGGCGCCGGGAAAAAGGTCTTGTTTGCGCAGTTTTTTAAGGATGGAAGCTCTTCGGAGATCAAGCTGCTTCAGTCAGTGGAAAGGATCAGGACGCTTCATTGCAAAACTGTTCAGGGCTTCTGGAGCCGAATGAATGATGAACAGAAGGCCCAGGCCGGAAGGGATTACAGCAGTTTTTTTGAGGAAGTGGTGGGGCTGGCAAAAGAGGCTGACCTGCTGGTGCTGGACGAAATTATTTCTGCCTGCAAGCACGGCGCACCTGCAGAAGCTGCGCTTTTGGATTTCCTTCGCAGGAAACCGGAGGCTTTGGAAGTGATCCTCACCGGGAGAGAGCCATCAGAAGCCTTGCTGGAACTTGCTGACTATGTAAGCGAAGTACGAAAAATCAAGCATCCCTATGATGCCGGTATTCGCGCAAGAAAAGGAATTGAATTTTGATATGAGTAAAATTCTCTGTATTATCGATGGTATGACGGACGCCAGTTTCCGGGCTTTTGATTATCCTAATTTGTTTTCTATGCGCCTGCTTCGTTATGTTGATACGACACAGGGGAAGACACCGGAGAGCCTTGGCTGCATTTTGCGGCTGCTGGGCGTGAAAAATGTTCCCCCGCATCTGAGGGGATATGCAGAAGCCCTGGGTCATGGCATTCCTGTAGAAAAAAATGATCTGATCCTTCGGGGAAGCTGGTTCTCTCTGGATGATGTGGGGCGTTGCACTGTTCCTGTAAATGCACCTGAGCTGCTCTCCGAAGAAGAGGGGCGGTATTATCATCTGGGGCAATATAAAAGCCTTCTCGTTTTTCCCGGTATGGCAAAGTATATTGCAGATCTGCTTACATATCCCCCTTATGCGTGCAATGGCCGGGATGCACGGATTTTGTGCCCAAAAGGATGTGCCAGCGTCAGCCGTGTTTTTCAGGCTCAGCTTACAAGGGAGCGCTGTCTGATCCTCTGGGGACAGTCTGTTCCTGCTGAAATAGCAGCATTTTCACATGAAGCTGCTGTAATATGTGGGACAGATATCGTAAAAGGTATTGCCAGGCTACTGCACATGAGCCTGATCCCCCTCTCTGGGGCTACGGGAGAAACAGATACGAATCTGCAGGAAAAAACAGCAGCCGCGCTCGATGCCGCGAAAAGCTACCCTTTCGTGTTGCTCCATATCAACGGGGCCGATGAAGCGGCGCATAGGAAAGACTTTGATGAAAAGTCCTCTTTTTTGCGTAAGGTGGATGCTGTTGTCCTGGGGCCCCTCCTGCAATCGGGCCACGATATTTATGCTGTTTCGGATCATGGCACCGATCCTCTTAGCGGGCAGCATATCGGAGAGCCTCAGCCCCTGTTCACGAGCTTCTGAGAGGGAGATGACGAAGAAGCTCTGATAAGATCAGGGGCATCTATATATAGTGCATATTGTCAAAGCTGCGCTCCGGAGGCAGGAGATTCATCAGCCTCTGCGCAGGGTAAAGAAAAAGCACAGAATTTTGTTGGATTGGTTTTGTTGCAGTTTGCCGGATGCAGAACAGAAAAGCAGCCGATCAGCGATAAAGACAGGCGCAACAGCAAGGAGGCTCTTGCCGGCGGGAAAGTGCCGCTTCGGGGCCGGCAGTGGCGAAGCAAACTTAAGGAGGATCCCTTTACTGGAGGCTAAGGGAAGATCATGGATCCGGAGAAGCAACTGATCACAGCCGAAGTAAAAAGAGCGATCAAAAACGATTGCTGCCAGGATCCGGAAAGAAAGCAGATTTTCAAGTGCCGCCCGTGTGAAAGCCCCACGGGTAATTTTTTGCTGTTTTTTTGCGAAAAATATTGAAAAAGATGGTTTCGGATGATAAAATAACAATCAATATATAACAAATGATATTTTAAAGAGGGAGCCGCATGTCACCAAAAATCAAAATCTCCAAAGAGGATATCATAAACGCTGCACTTGGCATTGTGCAGGAAAGGGGAACGCAGGCCATCAATGCGAGAGCACTTGCGGCTGTATTGAAGTGCTCCACGCAGCCGATTTTCTCTAATTTTGCCACCATGGAGGAACTGCGGCTTGCCGTCACAGAAAAGGCAGATGCTTTATGCCGGGCCTATATACAGCGGGAAGTGGAAAGTGGAAATTTCCCTGTTTATAAGGCAAGCGGGATGGCCTACATCCGATTTGCGAAAGAAGAAAAGGAGCTGTTCAAGCTCTTATATATGCGGGATCGATCAGGAGAAAGCATTCCGGAAAGCACAGAGCTCGGCGACAAAATGGAGGAGATCGTGCATGATAACACTGGCCTGAATGTTGAAGAGGCAAAGCTGTTTCATTTGGAAATGTGGGCCTATGTCCACGGAATAGCAGCAATGTTTGCAACGGGCTTTCTGGATCTTGAGTGGGAGCTTGTCAGTAAAATGCTTACAGATTCCTATCAGGGGCTCAGAAAACAGTATGGAATGGAGTAATTGCACATGGATGCTATCAGAATCGAAGGCTTAAGTAAGAAATATAAAGATGTGCTTGCGGTAGATGCGCTTAGTCTTTCTGTTCATAAAGGGGAGCTTTTCTCTCTGCTGGGTATAAACGGTGCTGGAAAAACGACCCTCATCAAGATGCTCTCCTGTCTTACACCACCCACAAGCGGAGATGCCTTTTTAAACGGAAAGAGCATTCGTAAAGATCCGGCCGCTGTGAAATCCATCATAGCTGTTTCACCGCAGGAAACTGCGGTCGCAGCGGGACTGTCTGTTTATGAAAATCTTGCGCTGATGTGCGGGGTTCACGGATTTTCAAAAGAAAAGAAAAAAGAAAAAATAGCAGAATTGGCTAAGCTGCTTGGGCTTGAAGCTGTTCTGAGGAAAAAAGCAGGCAAACTTTCCGGCGGTTGGCAGCGCAGATTAAGTATAGCGATGGCACTCATCAGCGAGCCGGAGATACTGTTTCTCGATGAGCCTACACTGGGCCTTGACGTGCTTGCCCGCAGTGATCTGTGGGAGCTGATCCGCTCCATTAGGGGGAGAGTCACGATCATTCTGACTACGCATTATATGGAGGAGGCTGAGGCACTTTCTGATCGTATTGCTATCATGAAAGAAGGCAAGCTTCTTGTTTGTGGCACCCTTGCCATGATCAAGCAAGCCGCAGGAACGGATAATTTTGAGCAGGCTTTTGTTCGTATCGTAAAAGGAGTTGCAAAATGAAAATGCTGGCATTTGCGAACAGGAATATAAAAGAAATACTGCGGGATCCGCTGAACCTGTTTTTTGGGCTCGGTTTTCCTCTTGTCCTGATTTTATTGCTTAGTGCCATACAGGCAAATATCCCCGTAGCGCTATTTGAGATCCAGCATTTGACGCCGGGGATAACGGTTTTTGGCCTGGCTTTTATGACATTGTTTTCTGCAAGCATCATCGCAAAGGACAGAAGCAGCTCACTGCTTCAGCGCTTGTATACAACGCCATTGACTTCGATGGATTTTATTTTTGGCTATACTTTACCCGTTCTTCCGCTCGCTGTTGTGCAATGCCTGATTTGCTATCTTGCGGCACTTTTTCTTGGCTTGAAGATCGCAGTTGGCATTTTATACGCTGTTCTTCTCATCCTTCCCGTTTCAGTCCTCTACATTGCTCTTGGGCTCCTTTGCGGAAGCGTGTTCAGTGATAAGCAGGTCGGCGGTATCTGCGGGGCACTGCTTACTAATCTTTCTGCCTGGCTGTCCGGCATTTGGTTTGATCTGGATCTTATGGGCGGTGTTTTTAAGAAGATTTCCTATGCGCTTCCCTTTGTTCATGCAGTGGATCTGGAGCGGGCTGCGCTTTCCGGGGATCTTTCCGGGGTTTTCCCGCATCTCTGGTGGGTGCTCGGCTATGCTGCCGTATTCCTGCTGCTGGCTGTGCTGCTGTTCCTGCGGCAGATGAAAAGGTAATGCGCAGGCCGCAGCTGCGGTGCAGAAAAAAAGAGGGCAAATAAAGAG